>CAYXQG010000093.1:0-7149 GCA_964467405.1 uncultured Acetatifactor sp.
CCTTATACCCTAACATCAGTTATTGCATTATCAGAAAGCGAACTTCTGGCTATTATCCTAAGGACCGGAACAAAAGAAAAGAGTGCATTGGAGCTTGCAGAGGAAGTTCTGTCTTTGGCAGACGGAAACCGCACCGGGCTCTTGGGATTATATGATATCTCATTGGATAAGCTGATTCAGGTAAAGGGAATCGGTCAGGTGAAGGCAGTGAAGATCAAATGTCTTACGGAATTGGCAATGCGGATCAATACAGCCTCTGCCAAGAATGGTATGATCATCCGGAGACCCTCCACCATAGCAGATTATTTTATGGAAAAGCTGCGGCATCGTAAAAAGGAATGCGTAGTGGTTGCCTGTCTGGATGCAAAAGGAGCTTTGCTTAAGGAAATCCTTTTGTCAAGCGGCAGTGTGAAAATGTCCCTGATATCACCGAGGGATGTATTTATAGAAGCGCTTCGCTTTGAGGCAGTAAATATTATTTTGATCCATAATCATCCCAGCGGAGATCCGACTCCCAGCAGCTGCGATATACAGATTACGAAGCAGATCAATGAAATGGGAGATATGATAGATATTCCGCTTCTGGATCATATTATTATTGGGGATAACTGCTATACAAGCTTTAAAGAAATGGGTTATATTTAGAAAGGGGTTGTCAAGGTGGCAAATAATACATTTGGAATTGATTTAGGTACTAACAATATTAAGATTTACAGTAAGAATGATGATAAGATCCTGGTGGAGAAAAATATGATCGCCATAGAGAATAAGAATACCTTATTTGCATATGGTGATTCAGCTTATGATATGTATGAGAAAGCACCGGGAAATATTCATGTGTCCTATCCGTTGTCCAATGGCGTTATTGCAGAGATCAAAAATATGGAGACATTGATCAGATATTTTATTTCTGATTTCCAGGGAGATTCCCTGAAGCCGGCGGATTTTTTGATCGCTGTACCTACAGATGTGACAGAGGTGGAAAAACGAGCATTCTACGATCTGGTCAAGGATGCTAATGTAAAGGCAAAGAAGATCCAGGTAGTGGAGAAGGCGGTTGCGGACGGCCTTGGACTTGGAATTGATGTGAAAAATTCCCAGGGTGTTATCATTGTCAATGTGGGATTTGATACCACAGAGATTTCTATTTTGTCTCTGGGCGGTATTGTTCTGAGCCGTTTGATCAAGATCGGAGGCGCAAAATTCGATGATGCGATCCGTAATGCAGTCAGAAGAGAATTCAGTCTGATCATTGGCGGTAAGACTGCAGAAAATATTAAAATGTCCATCCCGGAGATGGAAGAAAGCGGTACAGGAGCTATTGTTTACGGCAGAGATATTGTTACAGGGCTTCCTGTAGAGCGTGAGATTCCTGCTGAATTGGTGAACCAGACACTGGAAGAGCATTTTAATACGATCATTGACAATGTGAAGGTGATTTTAGAAAGAACTCCGCCTGAGCTTGCAGCGGATATCTATCGCAATGGTATTTATTTGACAGGTGGTGCTTCGCAGGTTGCACATTTGGCAGAGCGCATGAACAAGGGAACCGGATTAAAGGTAAATGTATCGGAAAATCCTGTTACCAGTGTTGCCTGCGGACTGGCAAAGATTATAAATGAGGATAATTATAAATCTGTCGCTTATGCAATTGAAGGGATGAGTAAATGAGCCCAGTAATAAAAAGGAAAGGGGAGAGATTTACGATACCAAGTAAATATCTCCTTTTTGTTTTAACATGTTTATGTATGCTTTTAATGATCGTAACGATCAGTACAGATATTTTAAATAAGCCCATCAACACTGCAGTTGGTTATGTGGTAGTACCCTTTCAGCAGGGAATAGGCAATGTGGGCGGCTGGTTGTCCAGACGTACCGAGGAGTTAGCACAGATCCGTCAATTACTGGATGAAAATCAGGCATTGAAGGAGCAGGTAGCAGATCTGACTGTGGATAATACACTGCTTCAGCAGGATAAGGCAGAATTAAAACGTTTGAGAGATCTTTATAAGCTGGATAATCAATATGATGAATATACCAAGGTGGGGGCTAAAATCATCAGTCGAGATACAAGCAATTGGTATTCCACTTTTACCATAGATAAGGGTACGGAGGACGGTCTTGCGGTAGATATGAATGTGATCGCAGACGGAGGTCTGGTAGGAAGGATCACTTCAATAGGTCCCAACTGGTCAAAAGTAACCTCCATTATAGAGGATAATGCGAATGTGTCCGCAAAAACCTTAACCACCTCGGATACTATGATGGTTACAGGAGATCTGGAGGCTATGAAGGACGGAGTAATCCGTTTCAGTCTGTTGGTAGACAGCAAAAATACTGTAACAGAAGGCGATAAGATCGTTACTTCCCATATCAGTGATAAGTATCTGCCTAATATTCTGATCGGATATATTTATTCGATTGAAACAGATTTAAATAACCTGACCAAATCAGGATACATATCACCGGCAGTAGATTTTGAACATTTAGAAGAGGTCCTTGTGATCTTAGAGACCAGGGAAGAACTTAGGATGGAATAAGGAGTCAATCGGTTTGCTAAGAAAATTCGTTGTATTTATCTTAATATTATTTAGCTTCATATTGCAGACCACAGTTTTTCGCAGCTTTGCTTTTGCAGGTATTGTCCCGAATCTGATGATCATTCTTACTTCTGCCTTCGGATTTATGAGGGGAGAGAAGGAGGGAATGCTTATCGGCTTCTTCTGCGGTTTGTTATCTGATATATTCTATGGAAATATTTTGGGTTTTTATGCATTGATATTTATGTATATCGGATATTTGAACGGAAAATTCAATCGTATTTTTTATCCGGAGGATATCAAGCTTCCTATTGGCCTGATCGTTGTCAGTGATCTGTCCTATGGCATGGTATGTTATGTATTATTGTTCCTTCTCAGAGGAAAATTCAATTTCCCCTTTTATTTTAAAAGTGTCATATTGCCGGAAGCAGTATACACGATAGTAATAAGTTGTATTTTGTATCCGATTGTGCTTTTCATCAATGAGAAGCTGGAACATAGAGAAAGATGAGGCGTGTAGCATTTGTTTGATAAAATTAGAGATGATTTTATTAATTTCATAACCAGCAGGATCACGCTGCTTACAGTAGTTTTTGTGATACTTGGCGGTATTTTGTTATATCGCTGCTTTGATCTGCAGATCGTACATGGCCAGGAATATCTGGATGAATTTATTCTGGAGACGGAAAAAGCCAGGGATATTCCCAGCTCCAGAGGAAGCGTTTATGACAGAAACGGTGTCCTGTTAGCATATGATGAGCTGGCTTATTCCGTAAAAATAGAGGATGTATATGAATCTGCCAATGGTAAGAATAAGAAGTTAAACGCTACAATTTATAAGCTGATCAAATACATTGAAAAGAATGGTGACAGTATCATTGCGGATTTTAATATAGCACTGGATGAGAATGATCAGTTTTATTTTTTGGTGGAAGGCTCTAAGCTGGAACGTTTCCTGGCAGATGTTTACGGTTATACGACTGTCAGTAAAATGAAGCAGAAGGAACCGGAGCTTCTTACCGCAACAGCCGGGGAGGTTATGGATTTTCTGGCAGGTACGAAAAAGTTTGCAATCGGAGATTATGAGATTTCGGAAAGTACCTCTTCGGGATTTGTTCCCGGAAAAGGATATACCAATAAAGAACTGTTACAAATGGTGACCATCCGATATTCCATGTGGCTGACTTCTTTCCGCAAATATATCGGTACAGAGGTAGCTACGGATATCAGCGAGAAAACAGTTGCTGTTATCATGGAAAATATTACGGAGTTAGATGGTGTATCAATAGAAGCAGATACAGTACGCCGATATACAGAGGACAGTCAGTATTATGCTCATATTCTGGGCTATACCGGCAAGATATCCTCTGATGAATTGGATACCTTGAACCAGAAGGATTTGGAAGAAGGCGGTCAGGGTAATCGCTATTCCATCAATGATATGGTTGGTAAGAGTGGTATAGAACAATATATGGAAACGACCCTCCAGGGAACCAAGGGATATGAGAAGGTCAGCGTGGATAATACGGGTCGTGTGACCAGTATTTTGGAACGTAAGGAAGCAGAGGCAGGGGATGATGTATATCTTACCATAGACAGTGAGCTGCAAAAGGTTGCTTATCAATTGCTGGAACAACATATAGCAGGTATCCTCTTAGAGAAGATCATTCCGGCAAAAACCTTTGAACTAAAAGAAAATCAGGATAATTCTGCTATTCGTATACCGATCAATGATGTTTATTTCGCATTGATCAATAACGCGGTCATTGATATCAGAGACTTTAATGATGAAGATGCAGGTGAAACGGAAAAGGCGGTTTATGAGAAGTATCTGAATTACAAAGCATCTGTATATGAACGATTGAATAAGGAATTCTATGAGAAAAAAACCGTTTATGAGGACCTGACCTTGGAATATCAGAATTATCAAAGTGATATCATCAAGCTTTTGAAGGAAAAGGGTATACTGGATACTTCATTGATCAATTCAAGTGATGCTACACAGATTGCATGGGCAACAGATGAGGTGATCAGTATCCATGATTATTTGAAATACTGCATTTCACAGAACTGGATCAATGTTTCGAAGCTTACATTAACGGGGCAGTATTCAGATTCGGAAGAAATTTATACCAAAATTTGTGATTATATTCTGGAAATTATTGATAATAATCTGGAATTTCAAAAGAAGATTTACCGTTTTATGATCAGAAATGATGTGTTAAACGGCAAGGAAATCTGTATGATTCTGTGCGAACAGGGCGTTATAGAGGTTCCGTCGGAGGATAAGGAAGCGCTCTATGACAATAAATTAAGTGCATATAACTTTATGCTCAGACGTATTAAGAATCTGGATGTAACGCCGGCCCAACTGGCACTGGAGCCATGCAACGGTTCCTTTGTTATGACGGATGTCAATACCGGTGAAGTATTGGCTCTGGTTACTTATCCTGGTTATGATAATAATAAAATGGCAAATACCATTGACTCGGAATACTGGAATTCGCTTTTAACAGATAAATCCAGTCCGCTGATCAATTTCGCCAGCTATTATCGTGCTGCACCCGGATCTACTTTTAAGATGGTATCCGCAACAGCAGCATTGATGGAGGGTGTTGTTGATCTGAATACCAAGGTAAACTGTATCGGTAAGTTTACACAGGTTACACCTTCTCCCTATTGCTGGAAGCGATACGGACACGGTAATCTGGATGTATCAGGTGCAATCGCCAATTCCTGTAACTATTTCTTTTACAATGTAGGCTATAGTCTGTCCATGACAACGGGTGCTTATAATGCACAAATGGGTCTGGATACGCTCGCAAAATATGCACAAATGTATGGCCTGACGGAAAAAACCGGTATTGAGATCGTAGAGGATTCCCCTAAGGTATCTACAGAACTGCCCATTCCTTCGGCTATAGGACAGGGTACCAATTCCTTTACTGCAGTAGGACTTGCCCGCTATGTAGGTGCTGTGGCAAACAGGGGTACCAGCTATAAGCTGACACTTCTGGATTCTGTTAAGGATAATGCGGGGAATACATTAACAGAATATGAACCACAGGTATATAATAAGATCGATATGCCGGATGCATACTGGGATGCGATTCAGTCAGGTATGCGTGTAGTGGTACAAAAGAAGTCCTATTTTAATGTACTTGGAGTCAATGTAGCAGGTAAGACCGGTACTGCAGAGGAAAGTGAAAATCATCCAAACCATGCATTGTTTGTCGGATATGCTCCTTATGAAGCACCGGAAATAGCCATTGCCACACGTATTCCGTATGGTTATTCCTCTGATTATGCTGCCCAGATATCAAGAAATATTCTTGCCTATTATTATGGAGAGTTTACGGCAGAGGAGCTTATTACCGGAACGGCAACTACACCGGATGCAGGTGTATCCAATAATGAAATTTAGTATGTATCAGGAGAAAAGTGCAGTGAAAAATTCATTTATCATAAAAAGCTTTCAAAACGGAATCAGCATCATTATGGATCCGGAGGTTCCCTTCGAGGAATTGATTCATGATATAGGTGTGAAATTCAAAGAATCCAGGGCCTTTTTCGGCTCCTCTAATATTGCTTTGGCATTAGAGGGCAGAACCCTTACACATGCAGAAGAATTTGAAATCTTAAATACCATCAGTGAAAATAGTGATCTGGATATAATTTGTATCATGGAAAAGGTAGATGATGAAAATATCAATTTTGTGAAGGCGTTGCAGACCTTACAGAATAAGCTTCCTTCCGGAGATTATATGAAGGTACAAAAAGGCTCTTTAAAGGAAAATGCAGTCCTTGAGTCTCAGGACAGTGTCCTTATTCTGGGGGATGTAGAGCCGGGATGCACAGTAATTTCCGATAAAAATATCATTGTTTTGGGAAGTCTGCTTGGTGAAGCACATGCAGGAAAAGCTGAGGAGACATCCTATATAATTGCGCTTGAAATGCAGCCGGAGTCAATGAGCATCGGTGATTTCAAATACAGACCGGGGAAGAAAACGGGTTGGTTAAACCGTAAAAAGATACAGCCGAAAATTGCACTCATATATGAGGATGAGCTGACAGTTTTACCACTTACCAAAGATATCCTGGAGAGTTTGTAAGAATCTTCAGAGGACGATTTATTACTTATATTTGATGCCGTCAATGGCAGAATGGAGGATTTATGAGTGAAGTAATTGTCGTCACATCAGGTAAAGGCGGTGTGGGAAAGACTACCACATCTGCAAACGTGGGAACGGGTCTGGCTAAAGCGGGAAAAAAGGTATGTCTGATCGATACGGATATAGGACTGCGCAACCTTGATGTTGTTATGGGACTGGAAAACAGGATTGTTTACAATCTTGTTGATGTGGTGGACGGAAATTGCAGGGTTAAACAGGCTTTGATCAAAGATAAGAGACATCCGGGACTTTATTTGATGCCTTCTGCACAGACAAAGGATAAATCCGCTGTTACACCGGGACAGATGGTCAAAGTTATTGATTCCTTGAAAGAGCAGTTTGATTATGTTATCCTGGATTGTCCGGCAGGTATTGAACAGGGCTTTCAAAATGCAATAGCAGGTGCAGACAGAGCACTTGTGGTGACAACGCCGGAA
>CAYXQG010000094.1:0-7109 GCA_964467405.1 uncultured Acetatifactor sp.
TGCCCATACCAGAAACAGAGGGAGAGAGGACGTCAGCTATGAAAAAATGATGGAATATATGGCTGACATAAATCAGAAGCTGGCAGCGCCCATTGCGCGTGAAATTCAGTTTTTAAGTACTTCTATTGCAGATGCAAGTCCGGTGATTCCCAGAGAAGAAAGAGTGGACAGAAATATCCGTATTTCTGCCATGACGGATATAGAGGAGCATATCACGCTGTTTGTAGGCAGGATGCCCCAAAGCGGCCTCATAGATGGGGAGTATCTGGAGGTTATTGTAGTAGAAAATCTGGCGGATTCTAAAGATATGCTGTTGGATGAGGTGTATGAGCTGGAGAACAGGTCCTTTTTAAATGGCGCTCCTTTGCGCGTTAAGGTGGTGGGTATGTTCTATGCCACTAATCCGGATGATCCTTATTGGGTACAGGCAGCAGCAAATCTTACCAGTGATGTTTTTGTTGAAATGGATACCTTTCGGGAGTTCTTCCTCGGAGAAGAGGAGGAGATGAATTTCGGTCTGCGTAAGGTAATCTATGAACAGTGGGATTATGAGAAAATCAAACCCTCGGAAATTGCTGATATTGTAAGACATACAGCACAGATTGAGGATGATGATGTTTATAAAAAAATGATTGGGGAAAATGTATACGAAGGTATCATTGAAACCTATAGTGCAAAGGCAAAGAGGGTGGAGGCTTCTTTACTGATCCTTCAGATCCCGGTGTTGGCATTGCTGTTGGCCTTTATTTATATGATCTCCTCTCAGATGCTGTCCATGGAGCAGAGTGAAATATCCATTATGAAGAGCCGTGGTGCAAGGAGCATACAGATCATAGGCATGTATTTTATACAGAATCTGATTTTATGTATAGCGGCAGCAGTAATCGGCGTTCCGTTGGGAAGACTGTTTTGCGGGCTGATGGGAACCACGACGGATTTTATGGAATTTTCCGGCACCGGAATGATGGAGGTACAATATTCTCCGGATGTGCTGGTTTATGCAGCAGGTGCCGCTTTGCTGAATATGGTTATGACGCTGTTGCCGGTATTTCGTTACAGTAAAGTAACCATTGTCAATCTGAAACAGTCCAAGGCAAGTAAGAAAACCTCTGCCTGGAAGAAAATGGGACTGGATATCATATGTATCCTGATCGGCCTGTACGGTTATTGGAATTTTCACAGAAATCAGGATGTAATGATGGAACAGGTCTTAAAGGGTGAGGCTCTGGATCCCGTATTATATTTGTGCTCTACACTGTTTTTGTTTGGCTGCGGTCTGTTTGCACTGCGTCTGCAGCCCTGGATCTTAAAGGGATTTTTCCTGCTTTTCCGTAAAAAGCTTTCACCGGCGCCCTATGTATCCTTTGTGGAGGGGATACGCGGCGGTAAACGTCAGGAATTTATCATACTTTTTACGGCCCTGACTGTGGCGCTTGGAATTTATAATACAACGGTGGCCCGTACCATTGTGGCCAATGCAGAAAATAATGCAACCTATGTAAATGGTGCAGACGTGGTTGTTCAGGAAATCTGGCAGAATAATGCATATTTCAGGACTGCCAACGAGCCTCTGGAATATATTGAGCCGGATTATGGAAAGTATACCATTATTCCGGGAATCGAGAAGACCACGAAGGTGCTGCGGAAAAAGGATGAGGTGTATCGTTTGAGCGTAGCCCCGACTATTTTGGGAATCAATACCAGTGAATTTTATGAAGTGGCAAATATGCCGCAGGATCTTCTTCCCTATGAATTTCATGAGTACCTGAATGCCCTGGCTTCCTCTGAGAATGCCATGCTGGCTTCAGAAAATGTTATGACCAGGTTGGGTTACAAGCTGGGTGATTATATAGAGGTACCGGATAAAGCAAACGGAAAGATCCGTTTCAAGATCGTAGGCTTCTTTAATTACTGGCCATCCTATGAACCGGTTACCTACAGCATGAGCAATGACGGTAAGGTAGTGGAATCAGAGCAGTATATGCTGGTTGTGAATCTTTCCATGCTGCAAAAGGAATGGCTTACATATCCTTATGAGGTGTGGATGAAGGTGGGAAGTGATACCGACGGACTGTATCAGTTTGTAAAGGAACATTCCAGCGTTGCCTTCTCTAAGTTCAATGATCTGGATGTGAAAAAGGAAAGCATCCGAAGTGATACCCTGTTTCAGGGAACAAACGGTATCCTGACCATGAGCTTTGCAGTGGTATTGATACTTTGTGCGGTAGGCTATCTGATATATTTTATTTTATCCATCCGCTCCAGAGAGCTGCTTTTTGGTGTGTTGCGTGCAATGGGTATGCGAAAAGGAGAGGTCACTATGATGCTTTTGCTTGAGCAGGTCTTTTGCGGCTTCTATGCGATCCTGGCAGGTACGGTAACAGGACTTGTGGGTTCTGCAATGTTTGTTCCTATGATACAGAATGCTTATGCGGCTTCTGATCAGGTACTTCCGTTAACCCTGATCACAGATAGTGCGGATCTTCTGCGTCTGTTTGGTATCATTGGTGCTGTGATGGTAGTATGTCTGGTTGTGATTGTGCGTATAGTTTCCCGCCTGAATATTACGAAGGCATTGAAGCTGGGCGAAGATTAAAGGATACGGAGAGACGAGGTTAGACAATGAATGATGCGATGTTAGTAGCAGAGAATATTGTAAGAAGCTTCCCGCTGCCGGGAGCTTCCCTTTCGGAGAATAGGGAATTTTTGGCATTGAAGGATATTTCATTTCAGATCCCGCAGGCAACACTGACGGTGCTTAGGGGAAGGTCCGGATCAGGAAAAACCACATTATTGAATATCATAAGTGCGCTGGATCTGCCTACATCCGGAAAGGTATGGCTGCAGGGAAAGGATATTACGGTCATGTCCGAGAAGGAAAGAGAGCTTCTTCGGAGAAAGGATACCGGCTATATTTTTCAGTCGGTATCGCTGATCCCACTTATGACAGCCTTTGAAAATGTAGAATTTGCACTGCGTATGGCAGGAGTGAAGGAAGGCAGAAAGGAAAGGGCAGAGGAATGTCTGCACATGGTAGGACTGGGAAGCCGTATGCATCATATGCCCCAGGAGCTTTCAGGCGGTGAGCAACAGCGTGTGGCTATTGCAAGGGCAGTGGCACACAGACCCAGGATCATATTTGCGGATGAGCCTACCGGTGAGCTGGATTCGGCAACGGCTGTTTCTGTTGTAAATCTGTTTAAACAAATGGTGGAGAAGGAAGGCGTGACCATTGTTATGACAACCCATGATGTCAGTCTGATGGATGCCGGAGATATGGTACTTGAGCTGCAGAACGGAGTGCTGGTTTAGAAAAGAGGAAGAAAATGGGTTATAAGTATGAAACGCATATGCATACCAAAGAAGGCAGTGCATGCGGAAAATCCACTGCTGTCGAAATGATACGTGCTTATAAGGAATTAGGATATACGGGTGTTTTTGTTACGGATCATTTCTTTAACGGAAATTGTGCGGTGTCGGGAGAGCTTCCCTGGGCAGAGAAGGTAGAGCGTTTTTGCAGGGGATATGAAAATGCCAGGGCAGAGGGAGAACGTATCGGACTGGATGTATTCTTTGGATTTGAATATGGTATTCGGCAGATTGATTTTCTGGTATACAATTTGGATAAGGAATGGCTGCTTGCCCATCCGGACATTGATAAGTGGGATCCGAAAAGAGCCTTTGCTGCAATGCATGAAGGAGGCGGATTTATTATACATGCCCATCCCTTTAGAGAAAGAGATTATATCGATCATATCAGACTGTATCCAAGGGATGTGGATGGTGTGGAGATATTTAACGGTGCACAGCGAGAGGAACCATGGATGAATGAAAGGGCAAAAATATATGCCATGATGTATGATCTGCCCGGGACAGCCGGTTCTGACAGCCATAGTGTGAATGCGATCTTTGCAAGCGGTGTGGAAACGCAGGAACCGATCCGGACAGCGGCAGATTATTTGAGAATTTTAAAGGCAGGAGGACTGAAGATTTTAGAGTAGGCCGCCACAGATCAAATAACAGAATAAAATAATTGCGGGAAATACAAAGCACCCGGGAGGTGCCGACTCTAAAAGCCAGATAATAATCTGACGATTGGAGGCCGGTTTATCCCGGGTGCTTTTTGCAAACACTTTAAGAATTCGTTTTTGACCAACGGCCGGAAGCACCGCAGGGCAGTACAAGTCCGTTTCCTGAAACAGGGAGGCCGATTTCGTTTGCTTCTACATGTCCGCCAAAACGTTTTACGATGGCAGTATTCATCATATAGGACAAAACAGCCGGCTGCAGACCGGTGGTATAGGAATTGATCAGGAAGAAGAGAGCGTCTTCTGAAAGAATCTGGGTAGTCAGTTCGATAAAGGGCCAGATGCTCTCTTCGATTTTCCAGATTTCTCCCTTGGGGCCTCTTCCGTAGGAAGGAGGATCCATGATGATACCATCATATTTATTGCCGCGGCGGATCTCTCTTTCTACAAATTTAACGCAGTCATCTACCAGCCAACGGATAGGTGCATCACTTAAGCCGGAGGCTGCAGCATTTTCCTTGGCCCATCCGACCATGCCCTTGGAAGCATCCACATGGGTTACCTGGGCACCCGCCTTGGCTGCGGAAAGGGTAGCACCGCCGGTATAGGCAAACAGATTGAGAACTTTAACAGGACGGTTTGCTTTCCTGATAATATCGGAGAACCAGTCCCAGTTGGTTGCCTGCTCCGGGAAAAGTCCGGTATGCTTGAAGCTGAAAGGCTTTAAATGGAAGGTAAGCTGATTTTCCCTGACGCCTTCGGTACCGCCTAATTCATAGCCGATGCTCCATTCGTTGGGGAGGTTAAAAAACTCCCACTCACCGCCTCCCTTGGTGCTTCTGTGGTAATGACCGTTCTTCTTCTTCCAGCCGGCGTGGGTGTGAGGTGTGTTCCAGATCACCTGAGGATCCGGACGGACCAGGATATAATCCCCCCAACGCTCTAATTTTTCACCATTTGATGTATCTAAGACTTCATAATCTTTCCAATTATTTGCAATCCACATAGTATTTAACCTTTCTTTCCGCTAATCAGACAAAATCCGCCATACAGCGGTCGCTATGGGTACAGTATACAACAGATCAGTCAACTATGCCAGTGGCATTTTGGAAACAGGAAATTAATTTTCTTCTTATACAATATAGGCAGAAATAAATAACTTTATCCAATTAAAGTATTGACCTACTAAATTGAAACGATTATAATGTAGAAATAATACGAAAATGGAGGGACTATTATGAATGCAATGGTATGGGTATTGATTGCTTTTGCGGCATATCTGTTGATGATGATCATAATTGGTGCAATTTATTCTAAGAGGAACACAAGCTCTGAGGATTTCTTTTTGGGCGGAAGACAGCTGGGTGGCTGGGTTGCAGCACTTTCAGCACAGGCATCCGATATGAGCGGATGGCTTTTGATGGGATTGCCGGGTGCAATCTATTTGGTAGGTGTAGGCGGTGACGGCTGGGTGGCAGTCGGCTTACTGATCGGCACCATATTAAACTGGGTATTGATAGCGTCGAGACTTCGCAGGTATACGATCCGCGCAAAGGATTCCGTGACCTTGCCTTCGTATTTTGAAAACCGCTTCCATGATGATAAGAGAATACTGATGACTGTTTCATCCGTAACAATTGTCATCTTCTTTCTGGTATATTGTGCATCCGCATTGGCAGCAGGAGGACAGCTGTTTCAATCCATTTTTGGTGTGGATTATACGATCGCATTGACGATCGGTGCTGTTGTTATATTGGTATATACCTTCCTGGGCGGTTTTTTTGCAGTATGTGTGACGGATTTTATACAGGGTATGCTGATGCTGGTTGCATTGCTTGCAGTACCGATCATTGCACTATTGGCAATGGGGCAGGACGGAATAACTGTGACAAGCGCTCTGGAGGCGAACAGTCTGCCGGGTACAGCAGGTGATTTCTTAAATATCTTAAAGTATAAGGACGGATATAATAATGTGATCAATATTATTTCCGGACTGGGCTGGGGACTTGGTTATTTCGGTATGCCTCATATTCTGGTACGTTTCATGGCAGTTAAGAGTGAAAAGGAATTAAATAAGTCCAAAAAGGTAGCAATCGTATGGGTTACCCTTTCCCTTTTCTTTGCCTGCTTCATCGGTGTGATCGGCAGAGCATATCTGGCACCGGATGCTTTGGTAGAGGGCGGCAGTGAACAGGTATTTATAGAATTGATCAAGAAGCTTTTCATGGAAGAGATGAAGCTTCCCTTTATAGCAGGTCTGTTTTTGTGCGGCATATTGGCAGCCATTATGTCCACGGCAGATTCCCAGCTGTTAGTAAGTGCTTCCAGTGTAGCTGAGGATATTTACAAAGGTCTGATCAAGAAAGACGCTGATACGAAAAAGGTGCTGAATGTAAGCAGAGTCGCTGTTTTCGTTATTGCGATTTTAGCCTATCTGATCGCATTGAATCCAAATAATACCATTATGGGACTGGTATCCAATGCATGGGCCGGATTGGGCGCAGCCTTTGGTCCACTGGTGCTTTTGTCCCTGTTCTGGAAACGGACCAACTTCCAGGGAGCGGTAGCCGGTATCGTAACAGGAGCAGTAACGGTTATCGTCTGGGATTATCTTCCTTTAGTTGGAAATACTACCATAGGTGCTGCAACGGGACTGTATTCGCTGGTTGTGGGATTTGCCTTAAGTGTGGTTGCAATCGTGACGGTAAGTCTTTGCACCAAGGCACCAGGTGCAGAAATCCTTCAGGAATTTGAGGATGTAAAAGAGAAAAGGGTTTGATTTTTGAAACGCTACCTATTATAATAAGAAAGAACGTAACAGACGGCATCCGTTTAGACGGGTGCCGGATTGTTTTTATACTGTTTTCGGGACAAAAGAGCATACGAAAATAGTATAGGATTGTACTTGAAAAAATACAATTTTTCTTGAAAAATATGTTGCAATATCAGAAGGTCTCATGTATACTAATCCTTGCTGTGGCATGATAGCTGTGAAGCGTGAGGTTGCTGCCAAGGGCAAAAGCTTAATGGCAGGTTTTCCGTGGAGCGAATGTCAAGTTAGGAAACTGACGACAAGTCACT
>CAYXQG010000095.1:0-7083 GCA_964467405.1 uncultured Acetatifactor sp.
CCTATGAAGCCCGTTCTACTGACGAAAGCATCAAGCAATATCGGGGCATATTTATTAAAGTGGATGAAGCTGTGAGCTTTTATTGTTGCCGTGAGATAAAAGAAACGGCAGGTTCTGAAGAACTGAAAGCTGAAAATAACCGTTTGAAAGGAACCATGCGGGATTTAATTATGCAGTTTTCTGATGGAATTGCAGCCTTTGAAGTTTCGCCGGAGGGTTTTGTAAAGCCGTTGTATGCGACCGAAAATGTTTGCGAGTTCTTTGGTTATACCGAAGAAGAATGGCTGCCATTGACCGAGCGATTTACTCCCATTGAGAATTTCGTGGCATATAGCGAGGCCCCCATTGAGAATTTCGAGGAATTGCTAAGAACCGGGGAAGCAGAATTCTCTTATTTTGACTATCAATCGGAGACAGAACGTAAAATGAAAGCGATTTGTTCTGAAAAAGAAGCAAGTGCCAATTCTTCACGTTATGTTATGCTTTATCCGGTAGAGGCTGATTCGGAAGCCGCCAAGCAAATGTTACCCGAAACCCGCACGGTATCTATTCGTACCTTTGGATATTTTGATGTTTTCGTAGGAGAAACTCCGATTGCGTTCCGTAACAAAAAATCCAAGGAACTTTTTGCGTTGCTGGTTGACCGTAAAGGGGGATATGTTACGTCTGAAGAAGCAATCTGTTTCTTGTGGGAGGATGAGCCGATAAATGCTTTGACTCTTTCAAGGTACCGTAAAGTCGCTCTCCGTTTGAAAAGCACATTGGAGGAGTACGGAATTCCCGATGTCGTTGAAACTGTAGACGGAAAGCGCCGTATTGTACTGGATAAAGTCGAGTGTGATCTGTATAACTACCTTTCCGGTAAGGAGGAATATGAACAACTGTTCAAAGGGAGCTATCTTACGAATTACAGCTGGGGCGAAACAACTTTGGGAGAGTTGGTGAATAATCCGTCATTCAGACCATATCCGATTTATAGCAGAAATCAGTAATTATCTGTCTGAGAGGAATCCGGCAATTGCCGGATTCCGCCATAAATTAAGTAAAGGCCCCCGGCAAATCGCTGAGGGCCTTTTTGTTAAGGAATTAATATCTTTTCTTTAATTCATAGCTGCCTAAGAAACAAACTGCTGCGATACCGATCAGATAGAAAGGATTGAAGCGGATATCGCCGGTCTTGGGAACTGCATCATACTCATTTGAAGAAGAGCCGGAAGCAGAGGGAGCAGCAGGTGCTGCGGTAGGTGCTGAAGCAGGTGTTTCGCTGAAGTTTGCATCGTCTGTTTTGAGAGCACCCTTGTCAATGAACAAGGTATTCTTTACAAAGCTGTAAAATTCATAGTGAAGGTAGCTCTTGCCGGAGGCTTTTAAGTGATTGACGGTGCCGAGAACAGCTACGGTCTGGTTCAAATCCTCATTGCGATTGCTTAACAGCTCGATGGTTCCTACATTGTTATTGAGGTTTACGGAAGCGTTGTCATAAACAGCAGCATAATTGATATCGCCGTTGATGGCAGCTACGGTACTGTTGAGGGCATAGAAATTGTTGATGCTGTTTGCAGAGATCACAGCGCCGGGGCAGTTAATGATAGTCAGACTTTCCAACTTTACATTTACTTCCAACTTGATGGGGATATTGCTGTCGACTACGATATGATCTCCGTCCTTCAAATCCAGGAACATGTAATACAGATCCCTGTCGTATCCGTTTTCTACCCAGTCACCTGTCTGGAAACGCCAGTCACCGGCGCTTTCCACATACTTGATATAGTAAACGACAGAACTGTCAGCGCGCGCGCTGAGGGATGGACCAAGCATGGGAGCCAGGAAAATCAATGCAGCTGAGAGAGTAACTAATAATTTTTTGAAAAGTTTCATATTCAAGTCCTCCTGAATTTTGTTTATTTTGAGTGCATACAAAGCACTGTTATTCAATGGGGAGATACGTGTCGCCGCTTTCAATCTCCTTGCCTATCACAACAAAGCGTCCGTTTGTAACATGGTAGGTGCAGGTAGAGAGCGTAATAAAACGGTCTCCGAATTCGGCGGTCACACCGGTATCATACAGGGAAAGGGATTTGATATTTGAGTAAAAATCCTCAAATTCCTCTTCTGTATCTGCCTGGAAAAACTTATAAAATTTAAAAACATCATCGCTCTTTTTGTACACCTGGGAGTAAAAGACTGCGATCACTTCGTAATTACGCTGACATGCTTTCGTATGCAGGATGATCTCCTTGTGCTCCTTGTAATAGTCTTCCTTTTTATACTCCGTCAGCTTACCGAACATAGCACCCGATTTCATATTGTGGCCGTGGATGATCTGGTTAGTGGTAAGAGGCTCCAGTGAACTGTCCGTGTCCAGGATCAGGCAGCCGTTTGAGTTGCTTGAGCCGTCAAAGCCGCGGTACAGATAATATTCCTCGTCTGCCGGGGTCCACATGACCGGGTAATCGATATTGGTACCCGGAATAACCAGCCATGCAGCCATATCCCTGTTGGCCAGGAACTTGTCCGCGTAAGGATTCTCTACAGGAGCTGCCGTAGGCTCTGCAGAAGGGGCAGCTGTGACAGTCTCGTCGGGAAGAGCAGGTACGTCAGGTGATGCAGTGACTGCTGCAAAGGGAGCCTGTGTTGGCTCTAACTGCTCGGCGGAAACATGAAAATCCTCCAAAATATCGTTGGTGTGCGAATCCTCCCTGCAGTAACGGACGACCAGCACTGCAGCTGCAAGCAGACACAAAACAGCAATGATGCAAAGGGTGATGGAAAGTAGTTTTTTAACCCGATTCATATGCTATCCTTTAATATGTAATATTTTACCATAATTATACTTTAATAGGGTATTACAATGCAATAGTTTTATAAAACTTTAAACTTTTCGGATTTGACACCATACAAGTGGTGTGCGATAATCATTACTATGAGAGAAACCGGTTTTGGAATGTAGGCAAAGGAGCAGGAAAAGTGAGTGGTAAAACAGCTGAAAACAGAATGATTCATTATGATTTGCTCCGCATAGCTGCAGCATTCAGTGTAGTAATGCTCCATAGTGCCGCGCAGTTTTGGTATTCTCTGGATGTAAGCAGCACAGAGTGGCAGATCGCCAATACCTATGATGCCCTGTTTCGTTTCGGGGTACCGGTTTTTGTAATGATAAGCGGTGCATTATTTTTGAATAAGGAATACCATTTGGATCTGAAACGCTTATATAAGCACAATATTCTCCGACTGGTAATTTTGTATATTGTATGGAGCTGCCTGTACGGAATCTATGATATTGCAGGATATCGTGGAGGGAACCCGGATTATAAGGATATCATAAGGGAGTGCCTGTACGGACGCTACCATCTGTGGTTTCTGCCCATGCTTGCGGGAATCTATGTGCTCTTGCCCATATTGAAAAGCTGGGTGGAGCATGCGGAAAGAAAAAATATCGAATATTTTCTCCTTCTGTTTTTTGTTCTGCAGATCGGCAGCAGTACGCTTCGTGCACTGACGGTTACGGACGAACTGCATATGCTCCTTGAGCTGACGGAAGTAGAAATGGCCTGCAGCTATATCGGATATTTTATATGGGGCTATTATCTGGCACATGTGGGGATCAGTGACAGGCTTGGCAAAGTATTTTACCTTTTGGCGCTTCCGGCATGCATATGCAATGTAGTGCTTGGAAATGGTCTGGCAAAAAGAGCCGGATATGCAGTGGGAGAAATCTATGACAGCTTTGGCCTGTTTACCTTTATCATAGCCACAGCGCTGTTTTGGTCTGCTGTCCGTTTGGGAAGCAAAATCTCCTTCGGAAGACGTACCCAAGGGATTGTCAAAGAAATTTCCGCATGTACCCTTGGAGTGTATGTGATGCATATCGGACTTATGGAAATATCCTTTCAAAAGGGAATCCACAGCATGCTTTTGCCAAATGTCTTAGGGATCCCGCTGTATGCTTTGGCCTGCTTCCTTTTATGCACGGCGGCAGCAGCAGTGCTTCGCAGAATACCCCTGATTGGAAAATATATTTGCTGATGGTTGGAAACACACTAAGAAAAGCAGGATAGTATAAAGGAAAGGACAGATTATGTTTTGTTGGGACAGCAGGATACGATACAGTGAATGTGATGCACAGTGCAGGCTGACTTTGGGAGGAATGCTTGACTATTTTCAGGATACATCCACCTTTCAGACGGAGGATCTGGGTGTGGGAATCGAATATCTGAAACCCAGGAATCTGGTGTGGGTGTTAGCCTCCTGGCAGATTGAGATCAGCCGTTATCCGGTTCTTGGAGAAGCAGTTCAGGTTGCAACCGTTCCTTATGATTTTAAGGGATTTTTAGGATATCGTAATTTTTTGATGAGAACAAAAGAAGGAGAGGTACTGGCAAAGGCAAATACTTTGTGGTCGTTGTTATATTTTGATACCATGAAGCCGGCGCCGCTGCCTGATGAGATGCTGGAGAAATATCCTATTGAGCCGAGACTTGAGATGAACTATGCAGGGCGGAAGATCCTCCTGCAAAAGGAGGGCGTGACGAAAGAGCCGATCATTGTACGCAGACAGCATCTGGACAGCAATCACCATGTGAACAACAGTCAGTATGTGAGTCTGGCAGCCAATTATCTGCCGGAGGGATTTATGGTAGGACAGCTGCGTGCGGAATATAAAAGGCAGGCGCATCTGGATGATGTCATGATCCCTTATATTGTCAACGAAAATAACCGTATTGTGGTATCCCTGCGCGATCAGGAGGAACAGGTTTATATGAACGCAGAATTTACTGCTATGTAGGAAGTTTACAGATGGATGTATGAAGGGAGAAAAGAAAATGATTCGATTGGGTGAAAAACAGACCCTGACAGTAGTAAAAAAAGTAGAATTCGGAGTATATCTTGCAGAAGAGGATAAGCAGGAGGAAAAGGTGCTGCTTCCTGTTAAACAGGTACCGGAGGGAACCTGCCCCGGGGATTGCATAGAGGTATTTGTATATCGGGATTCCAAGGACCGTATGATAGCGACTACCAATACGCCGAAGCTGGTCATGGGAGAGGTGGCAGAGTTAACGGTTTCCCAGGTCAATAAATTCGGCGCATTCCTGGACTGGGGGCTGGAAAAGGATCTGCTGCTTCCTTACAGGCAGCAGGCTGTCAAGGTACAGGCAGGGGAAAAGGTACTGGTTTCCCTCTATATTGATAAGAGCCAGAGACTTTGTGCGACCATGAATGTGTATCCGAACCTGAAAGCGGGAAGCCCTTATAAGAAGGATGATAAGGTAAACGGAAGAGTATATACGATCAGTGATGAATTCGGTGCCTTTGTAGCAGTAGATCTTATTTATTCCGCCCTGATCCCTAAAAAAGAGCTTTATGGAAACGTGCGTATCGGGGAAGATATTACGGCAAGAGTGACGGAGGTCAAGGCTGACGGCCGTCTGACCCTGAGTATCCGTGAAAAGGCTTACCTGCAGATCGAGAAGGATGCAGAAGAAGTTCTTTCCATTATTGACAGCTACGACGGAGTTCTTCCTTTTAATGACAAGGTTTCACCGGAGATCATCAAAAGAGAGACCGGCATGAGCAAGAACGAGTTTAAGAGGGCAGTGGGAAATCTGCTGAAGGCAGGAAAAATAGAAATCACGGAAAAGGTAATTCGCAGACGATAAGACAACAGAATCCTTCGGTTTGTTCCGTTTGGACGGGTATATATGCATTTCATATGAAATTTGCATAAAATACTATTGCTTTTTTTGCGGTTTTTTTGTACATTTGTAGTAAATGAAAGTTTTTTGCCTCAAAGGAGCGGATACATATGATATCAAATCAGATCTTACAAAGTACTTTAGAAGGATTAAAAGGAATTGCCAGAGTGGAGCTTTGTGTTATGGATGCAGAGGGAAAACCCATGGCTTATACTGCAGAGACAGCAATCTCCTCAAGGATCGCATTGGAATTTGCAAAATCCCCTGCAGATTCCCAGGAAATCCAGGGACATCAGCTTTTCAAGGTATATGATGAGCAGCAATTGGAATATGTGCTTGTTGTAGACGGAGCAGGTGAGGATGTTTATACCATCGGAAAGATGATCGTATTTCAGCTGCAGAGCCTGTTAACAGCTTATAAGGAAAGATTTGATAAGGATAATTTTGTAAAGAATCTGCTTTTGGACAATTTATTGCTGATCGATATCTACAGCCGTGCCAAGAAGCTCCATATCCAGACAGACGCATCCAGAGTCGTGCTGATCGTGGAAGCTGATAACAGCAGGGAAAATAATATGCTTGAGGTGTCGCGTGCATACAACGGCAGTTCGGGAAAAGATTTTATTACCGCTGTGGATGAAAATAATGTGATCGCGGTAAGGGATCTGTCAGAATCTGAGGACAGCAGGGAAATTGATAAATATGCAAAGGGCCTGGCAGCATATCTGGAGAAGGAAGGCCTTAAAAATGTGCGTATTGCATATGGCACGGTAGTACACGAGATCAAGGAAGTCAGCCGTTCTTACAAGGAAGCCAAGATGGCCCTGGATGTAGGAAAGATCTTCTTTGATGACAGAAATGTTATTGCCTACAGTGAACTGGGAATAGGCCGTCTGATCTATCAGCTGCCGATTCCGCTGTGTAAAATGTTTATCCGTGAAATCTTCGGCGGAAAGAGTCCGGATGATTTTGACGAAGAAACATTGACCACGATTTATAAGTTTTTTGAAAACAGCCTGAATGTATCGGAAACATCCAGACAGTTATTTATCCACAGAAATACACTGGTATACCGTTTGGATAAGCTGCAGAAGAGCACAGGGCTTGATCTGCGTGTCTTTGAGGATGCAATTACCTTTAAGATCGCGCTGATGGTAGTTAAGTATATGAAATATATGGAGAGCTTTGAGTATTGATCTTGATGCTTTCCTGTTGGAGATAGTACATGGGAAAAAGAGAATTGGCAGAAAAACAGGAGAAAAGGATGATCGAGGAGAACGGCCTCATTTATTTGGAGGGCGTAAGCAAGTCCTATTCTACAGGTTCGCCGGCTGTGAAAAATATGAGCTTAAGCATCAGACAGGGTGAATTTGTATTTATAGTGGGAGAC
>CAYXQG010000096.1:0-7060 GCA_964467405.1 uncultured Acetatifactor sp.
CCTGAGGGCATTTCTCAGTAGGTCTGAAAGTTCTTTCGATAACACCACCGCTGACAACGTTCTTCAGCTTGGTTCTAACGAAAGCTGCACCCTTTCCCGGTTTTACATGCTGGAATTCAATTATCTGGAAAATATTACCATCTAATTCAATGGTAATACCATTTCTGAAATCGCCTGCAGAAATCATAGTATATTCCTCCTAAAATTTATCACGTTATAATTCTTTTCTAGTTTATACTAAAAACAACTATATTTCAACTCTTTTTTTTAAAAAGAGCCTATTTATTTAAAATAAAATCAATCGCCTGCATATATCCGTCCAGTCCCTGCCCATAAATCTGTTTATCACATACCGGTGCCGTAACAGATATTCTGCGGAATTCCTCTCTGTTCGTTATATCAGAAATGTGGATCTCCACCTTCGGCACAACGATACTTGCAAGTGCATCTCTGATCGCATAGCTGTAGTGGGTATACGCACCGGGATTGATCACAATCCCTTCCGTTCCGTCAAAATAAGCTTCCTGGATCCTGTCTATAATGGCACCCTCATGATTGCTTTGGAAGGTTACAATTTCATTGCCGGTTTCCTTTGCTTTCTCTTCAATCATGCGAAGCAGATAATCATAATCCTGCGTACCATATATACTCTTTTCACGAATTCCCAAAAAATTCAAATTCGGTCCGTTGATCACCAATATTTTCATATCTTCCTCTCCTTCTGCACCGGCTGGATCCTTTCCACTATTTTGTCCAATGAAAGGTCATCCACATCAATGATAATATCCGCACATTCCTCATAAGCTTCCTTTCTGTCTGCCAGAAGCGTGCAGATTTTTGTTAAGGGATCCTCACATTGCAGCAATGGTCTTGTCGTATCATTTTTCAGCCTTTTATATACCGTCTCCGGTTTAACACGCAGATAAACGACTGTTCCAAGCTGCTTAAGAAGCTCTCTGTTTTCCTCCTTCACCGGAGTTCCTCCGCCTACGGAAATAATATATCCCTGGCGCTTTTGAATCAGTTCCTTTAAAAGCTGCGTTTCCAGCTCCCTGAAATAAGCCTCTCCCTCCCGGGCAAAGATATCACTTATTTTTCTCTTCATTCTTCTCTCGATCAGCTTATCCGTGTCCTCCACAGCTCTGCGCATGCGGTAGGACAGGCGTATCCCGATTGTCGACTTACCGCTTCCCATAAAACCGATCAATATGATATTATCTTTTTTCATACCTTCATAGCCTCTGCTATTTTATCATATACTTTATCCACTATTTCATCCGAAATACTGACATCATACCACAATTCGTAGGAAATGATCCCCTGACATACCAGCATACCTGCTCCGTTACAGGCTCTGCCTCCTGCTGCCTTAACAAGCTGCATAAAGCGCGTTTCAGCCGGTTTATATACGGTATCATATCCTACCTCCACCAATTGATAGAAGGTCTCATCCTCAATCACTGCATGTCCCTCATTGGGATGCATCCCTACGCTTGTAGCCTGCACTGCAAGATACCTTCTGTCGGATGGAAGCTTCGTATAATCCTGCATCCGCATGGGAAATACAACCTGCTTCTGCATTACGTTATTTACTTCTTCTGCTATCTCCTGTGCCTTTTCATAAGTACGGTTCAGCAAATAAATTTCTGTAATCCCCTTATCCGCCAGCATCATGGCAATAGCCCTGGCCACACCGCCGGCACCAAGAATGATACAGCTGTATCCCTTGGGATCCACACCGTCACGAAGCATTGCTTTATATAATCCCGGCATATCCGTGTTGTAGCCCTTGAAGCCGCCCTTTGTACGCACCAGTGTATTGACTGCCCCGATCTGTTCAGCCAGGGGATCTATCTCTGTCAGATAAGGAATTACTGCACTTTTGTGAGGAACTGTCACATTACACCCTTGGATATCCAGTGCATAAGCGCCTTTTACGGCATCCTCTAAAAATTCATTTTCCACATGAAACGGCACGTAGACCATATTATTTCCTGTCAGCTCTGCAAGATAATTATGTATCAACGGTGACAATGTATGTGCTACAGGATTACCGAACACACCACAGGTTCTTGTATGACCATCATATACCATGATCTATCACCTTTCTTTCTTCTTTTGTTTTCCGTAAAAATACAAAACAACCTTCTCCGGAACCCTTTTTAGGATGATCTGGATCTCCTCCTTCGGATGAATGGGCTTTACCAGATACGTTAGGATTCCTGCTCTTTTAGCACCCCATATATCAGTAAACAGCTGGTCTCCTACAAATAAGGTATTCTCCTTATCTGTATGCAACTGCTCCATAGCCCTTTCATAGCCGCCTTTTCCGGGTTTTCCTGCTTTATAGATATATCCGGAGCCCACCTTGTCCGCAAAGCTTTTCACTCGCGGCTCTTTATTATTGGACAAAAGCATGGTGCCATAGCCTATCTTGCGTAATTGTTCAAAAAATTGCGTCACTTTCTCATCAGCAGGTGCCCCATGCGGAACCAGTGTATTATCTATGTCAAAAATAATACCACGGTATCCTTCTTCATACAATGACTGAAAATCAATCTCATAGATTGAATCACTATCCCTGTCCGGGTAAAAAAATTGAAACATCCCTTTTCTCTCTTCCTTCTTCTTATATGGACATAAAATACATGGCAGGGAGTAACTCCCTGCCAAATATGATCCTATCGTTCTCTATTGCAATACCTTCTTCAATTCATCCATAAAGGTATTCACATCCTTAAACTCACGATATACGGACGCGAAACGGACATAAGCAACTGCATCCAGACTCTTCAATTTATTCATGACCAGTTCACCGATGATCTGACTGGGAATCTCCTTCTCTTCCATATTGAAGATCTCATTCTCCACTTCATCGATCAGATTGGTAATCGCCTGTACACTGACCGGTCTCTTGTGGCAGGCTCTCAAAACACCCGCTTCAATCTTGGAACGCTCATAGGTCTCACGATTGTCATCCTTCTTGATGATGATCAGAGGAATCGTCTCAATCTTCTCATATGTGGTAAAACGCTTCCCGCATTCATCACATACTCTCCGGCGCCTGATGGAATTATTATCCTCAGCCGGTCTTGAATCAATTACTCTGGTATTCTCATGACTACAATATGGACACTTCATATATGCTCCTATCTTTACGTAACCGTATACCTACCCATAGTTAATGCTCTTTACGCATATTATAAAATAGTTAGCAGTTTATGTCAACCAAAATAATATCCGGTCCAATCTGCTTAATATCCTTAAAATGGATCACTACCTCTTCTTCTCCCTTAAAGAAGCAAAAAAATCTTCCGCATTCACTCACTGTCAGCTTACAGATGCAGCCACTGCATTCATCAAATTCTAAATTAACAACCCGCCCCAGGCATTTGCAGTCCCTGATATTGATCACTTCTTTATTTTTCAATTCCGAATACAGCATGCTTCCCACTCCTAACTGCCATCTCTTATTCTATTATATGAATATTTTAGCAGGATGTGGCTCATAATACTTATTATCAGCTCTATTTACCAAAGACAAGCAAATCATAGAACGAAAATATAGGAGGCTCTGCCATGTCTTTAGGGAAAGTAGAAATCTGCGGTGTCAATACTGCCAAGCTGCCATTGCTTCAGCAGGAAGAAAAAGAAAAGCTGTTTGCCATGATTGAAGAAGGAAATACAGCCGCCCGGGAAAAATATATCGAAGGAAACCTTCGTCTGGTTCTAAGTATTATCAAACGCTTTTCCTCCGCCAATGAAAATGTAGACGATCTATTTCAAATAGGCTGCATTGGTCTGATCAAAGCCATTGATAATTTTGATTCCAGCTTAAATGTCAAATTTTCTACCTATGCCGTTCCGATGATCATCGGAGAAATCCGCAGATATCTAAGGGACAATAACAGCATCCGTGTTTCCCGTTCTTTAAAAGACACTGCCTATAAGGCCATCTATACCAGGGATATTTTGACAAGGCGCAACTTAAAGGAGCCAACTGTCGATGAAATTGCTGCGGAAATCGGCATTGCCAAGGAGGATATTGTCTATGCCATGGATGCCATCCAGTGTCCCATGAGCCTTTATGATCCCATCTATACCGATGCAGGTGATACCCTGTATGTTATGGATCAGATCAGTGATAAAAAGAACCGGGAGGAAAACTGGGTCGAAAGGCTTTCTTTGAATGATGCCTTAAAAAAGCTTGCCGACCGTGAAAGAGAGATCATTACCTTACGCTTTTTTGAAGGAAAGACACAAATGGAGGTTGCAAAGCATATCGGGATCTCCCAGGCACAGGTTTCCCGTCTGGAAAAAAACGCACTAAAAACCATGCGGGGCTATCTGACAGCATAGTCCTGCTTCCTTAAGAGGCAGGACCTACAAACTCCCAATTTTTTCCTCCGTCTGCAGACTGATACATGCCATAACAGTAACCTTCCTCACTGTCATAATAATCTCCGTCTGCTCCCTGTCCCACCTCCAGAAACAGTATTCCGTTCTCCTCATATACCTTTTGCGGCATTACGAACGGATTGTAGTAGGTTCCGTCAGGCAGCTTTGCTTTCGCAGATGGATAACCGATTTCTTCCCAACTGACTCCACCGTCTTCTGTACGATATAAGGAGCCATAGGCTCCGGCCGCATGAGCCAGACAACTAAAACCTATATTTTCATTAGAAAAGGTGATCCACAGTGCCTCCCCTCCAAAACCATTATAAGGATCCGGATTCAAAAAAGCGCAGGTCTTTCCGCCATCTTCCGTACCGATCAGCACATAAAAGCTAGAGCCTAAAGCACGGTCTACAGGGATCATACGATATTCCATACCATTGTCTGTCCGAAAGCTGCAGGAGGGTTCAATGGTCATATAATAATCCACTATCTCCCGGCTGATTTCCATACCTTCCGCGGTCATAGAATCACCGCTTCCCGGATCCTCTTTTGGGGCATGCAGCACTTCGTCAATCCTGACATATAATTCATTATACATTTTTGTCCGGTCATACTCTTCTGCACCGAGGGACGGCCGGAAAATAAAATGGATCCCTGCAACTGTCATGGGAAATGCCTGAAAATATTGTCCTGCTTTTCCAAATCCATCTTCTCCGACACAATATTTCGCATAATCACAAAATCTTTCGCAAAAAAGCAGTCTGCGAGCCATACAGATCCTTTACCATGGATATGACTTCCTCATCCGTATACCATGGTCCTGCTTTTTCGCTGTGGCTGCTGCCGTCAAATCCCAGTATATACAGCATATCCTCCTGTTCTTCGCCGTTTACTCTTAATCTGACACAGTCCTCCTCCCACTTTATTAATACATTTCCGGGCGAAAGGTTTCCGCCGTCATTCGCTACGGCAAATGAAAATGTATTACACTTTTTGCCGTCCTTACGCAGCACAAATTGGCCTTTTACAGGTCCAAAAGGCCATCCCGGTTCACCAACCTGATACATGGTCAAAGTATAGGCGCCCTCCGAAGCCTTTAAAACCTCTGTTTTCTTATAATCCACTTCATACTTTATCACTGCAATTCCTGTACCGGTCAAAAATATAACTATTCCAAGCATGATACCAAATGTTTTTAAAAGCCTCTTCATGTATTTCTCCGTTTCCTTTCCCTTAGTTGATCCGGAAAATATTTTCTTCCGTTAATGCCTTGTAATCCAAGTTAACAATGCCTGCATCCCCGCTGTAATCTGCAAGCCCCTGATTATGAGACCAATCTGCCTGCAGGATACCATTGTCAAAATGTGTGACCGCCGGATATTCTGCAAATTGCTCCCTTACACTTCCTGTTCCCTCCTCATAATCATAGATGATTTCTATTCTGTCTGCCACACAGGCAGTAATGTAGAGAAGGATCAGCTCCTCTCTGCCATCGCGCTTTAAGGCAGTACGTTTCTTCCAACGATCCAGTGAGATATAACGGGTCATTTTCCCAAAAAAGCTGCCAGATACCTCGGTCGTTTGGGCGACATGGTATTCCAGGCTGCCAGCCAGGTATCATTCACGCTCTCTTCTGAATCCTCCTTGTTTGCCAGAATATTATAAGCGATCGTATAACAATAGCCGTTATATTTTGCGTCTGTCTGAGAAATTGCATCCTCCGACCGTTCCCAATACAATTCAATGATCTGATTATCATTCATTCTTATGCCTTTCATACATATAGTAGAAAAAAAGCAGAATCCTCCCCGGATATAACATAGCCTGACCCGGTTAATTGCTCACTTCGTGTTAAGAAATGGTTCCCTGTTCGATGATACCGTCATTGTTCCGATAAACAATGACACATTCTGCACCGGAAACAAAATATCCAAACTGTTCGGCAATACAAGCTTGTTTTCCTTCCTATTCTGCATAGTAGTGCCGGGTAAAGAAGCCCTGTCCGGTATTGACATTATACAATGCCCAGCCTTCCAGATAATCCAATTCTCCATTACGCCAACGAAATACATCCGGCCACCAGTCACGGCACTCTACGGGCAATTCATCCGCCGGCATTCCGGGAGCGTACAGAAGAAATTCTTCTCCTTCGGCTATCCCATAAGCCTCGGAAGCGATATACTTCACGCCATCCTCGATCCATGACGATTCCGGAGCTTTTTCCATAGACAGTTTAGCAAGTTTCATAGACCATGCATAATCGCTGATTTGCTCAATATCAGTAAATTGTCCTTCAAATACAGACACATAGCAAGTACCATTGGGATAATCCGCTGTATTTGACCCCATATCTGAGTCTTGGTAATCACCGATAAAGCTGCCATCCGACTGCAGGGTAAGAAGACTTCCCCATGCGCCTGCTCCACTGGCAAACATCAGATTCAAAGGCTCGTCCGGAAAACTTGCCGCATGAGAGGTCAATTCTGTTTGAGTATTGGTCCCATCTATTGCTGCCCAGATCTCGTCCGGATTGAAGCGAACCGGATAGATCTGCGGCAGTTCTGCAGCTATTGCAAACTCTCTCACCAAAATCCCCTGTTCTGTAGACAACAACACACCAGCATTTCGAAGAAGCAAGCCCACCTCCTTAGAGAACTGCTCC
>CAYXQG010000097.1:0-6980 GCA_964467405.1 uncultured Acetatifactor sp.
CGGGGTATGTAAACAGGCAGCTCCCAACGGCGCGGCCTGCTATTTATTATTTTTCTGATATACGCGTATATAATCTACTTCCATCTGATAAGGCAGCGTGTTTTCATCGATCTCACCGCCGAGACCGCCTCCGACTGCTATATTTAATATCAGGTAAAAGGGCTGATCAAAGGGCCATGCAGCTTCGCTCTGATCCTCCGGATCGTCCGCTTTTCTGAAGACACATGCACGCTCACCATCTACATAAAACTCAATATAATCCTGCGTCCACTCCATACCATAGGTATGAAATTTGGTACATACATCTTCATAGTCATTAATAATGGTATACTGCTTTGTGTCACTTCTGGTATGATTGTGCCTTTGAGAATGCAGGCTGAACCATATCTTATTTTCTCTTCTTCCGATATGCTCCATAATATCGATCTCACCGCATTCAGGCCAATGTCTGCCTTCCCTGATCGAATCCGGAAGCATCCAGATTGCAGGCCAGGAACCATGTCCGGTGGGAAGCTTGGCACATATTTCAAAATATCCATACTGCCAGGAATGCTTGCCTGCAGTTGTCACACGGCCGGAGGTATACTCTCGAACCCCCTGCTTTTCCTTTCTTGCAGTCAGATGAAGCCGTCCTTCTTTTACTTCCACATTGTTAAGACGATCTGTATAGGCCTGCTGTTCATTGTTAGCCCAGCGTTCACCCACATCATATTTCCAATCCTCTGCTTTTAGGGGACCCTCATAATCAAAGTTCTCTTCCCATACCAATTGATATCCTTCCGGTACCATATGTCCTCCTTATTCTTCTACCACAGTGCATATAGAATGTGCCTTCAGTGTAAAGGAATTTTCTCCGTCAGCCACACCGACCTCACGAAGAGAAAGCCAGATATCCTCATCCGTACGGTTAAGCAATACAGTTACAAGACTGCCGTCAGGATTCTTAAATGCAACTGCTTCCACCTTGTCCGTAAATCTTGTGGTCGCTACTCTGACAGCTCCCCTCTTTACATAACGGCTGAAGTGGCCGATATAATAGTAGGACAGTCTCTTTTCCATTGTTTTTGCCACCGTATCACACATGATCGGTGCTGCACAGTAATTCTTCACATGATTGGGACCGCCAAGCTCATCCAAAAGCAGATTCCAATCCATATATCCGTTGGTTCCTGCCTGCAGATTTCCTAAAATATCATGGGCATACATTTCAGCCTTTGTTACTTCGTTAGAATCTGCAAAACGACTGTACTCCACACAGCCCTCCGTAAAATAAAGCTCCTTATCCGGATATTTTTCACGCACCATGGAAATGGATTCAAAATGATCGCCGCTGTACCAGTGGAATGCCACACCTGCAGTATACTTTGCAGCTTCCTTATCCTTAAGCACACCGCTTGCACGGTCGAAAAGGATCTCTTTATTATGATCCCACACAAGGATCTTCACATCGCCCAGTCCTTCTTTTTCCAATTCTGGTCCTAAGTAGTCCCTCACAAAACGCATCTCATCTTCGGTTTCATAGATACAGGAATCCCAGGTCTGAACAGCCATTGGCTCATTTTGTACCGTTACCATGGATACTTTTATGCCTATTGCAGCATATTCCTTAATATAACGTGCAATATATTTTGCCCACTGTCCGTAGAATTCTTCCTTCAGCTTTCCGCCGTGATTCATCTCACCATTGGTTTTCATAAACGCAGGCGGACTCCAGGGGGATGCCAAAAGGATCATCTCCTCCTTCATCATGGCAGATGCACTCTTGATCATCGGAATAATATACTTTTGATCTCTGCTGATATCAAAACTCTCAAATTCTGTATCTTTTTCATCTTCTACATATGCATAATTACCCAGTGCGAAATCACAGCTGTTAATATGGGTACGGCAAAGGTTGTATTGCAGGCCTTCCTCGCTAAAATATGCTTTAAGGATATCCTCCTGCACCTCTTTAGGCAGTCTGGACAGGTTATATCCTGATGCTTCCGTAAATGCTCCACCAAAGCCCTTTATCTTCTGATAGGTAAACTCCGGATAAATATTGATCACGCGCATCATATTGGCGCCGGCTGTCACATCCGTTTTTTCTTCCCAGAATTTATTATTATTATAATCTGTTTCGATAATCTTAATTCCCATACTCCTTCTCCCCATTGACTCATCTATAATGAATTCAAACTTTTTATATTTTTACCTGACAGGAATCTCTCACGATCAGGGATGGTGCAAGCTTTATACTTCTTCCTTCAGTCGCTCCCTCTTCCCGCATCATACGGAACAATTCCTGAGCCGCATTCATACCAAGATCCTCCACCGGGTTAGCAATTGTTGTAAGTGCCGGCTGATAATATTCTGCCTGCAGGCTGTTATCAAAGCCGATGACACTGATATGCTCCGGAACATTGATTCCTGCTGTGGCAAGAGCCCTGATACATCCCCATGCCATTTCATCATTGGCACAGAAGAATGCATCCGGAAGTGTCACATCACGCAAAAACAATCTTCGCATCTCACTAAAGGCAATTGCCTCTTCAAAATATCCCTTCAGGATAATATCCTCTTCTACTGCAATACCATATTTATCCAGCACATCCAGGTAAGCCTGAAAACGCTCCTTATCATCCTTACTGTCAATACCATGTATATATCCGATCCTGCGATGTCCCTGCTTGATCAGATATTCTACGGCAGTCTCTGCTCCCTTATAGTTATCCACCGTTACGCTGGAAATGTATTTTCCGTTGCTATTACGATCTATAAAAACCATGGGCATATGAGTTGCCGCAATCCTGTCTATATACTCACTATCCAGGGATTCATTCATGATAATGGCGCCCTCAACACCGGAAGAGAGGATCATTCCGTAAATTTCTTCACCGGTATTTTCGTTACTGATGTAAATATTTAACATCAGACCTGATATTTTACACTGTAAATGGATCGCCTGTACCAATTTCCGGTAATAATCACCCTGAATACTGGAAAGAAAGAGCCCTACCGTATTTTTTTTGCTTGACTTTAATGATCTGGCATTATGATTCGGCACATATTTCAGCTTTTCCACTGCTGTCAAAACTCTTTGCTTCGTCTCTTCGCTTACATTATCCACTTGATTGATCACATTGGATACGGTAGAAATTGCTACATTAGCCTCTCTTGCCACGTCCTTTATCGTCACCATTTGTGTTCTGCACTCCCTTTCCGTCTCTTATAACAGAGGCTGTTTAACAGCAAACAGCCTCTATTTTAACAATGTTTCCTTCTCTTAAATCAGTTGCCATAGTACCTGTCAGGCAATTACCATCCACAGTAATTTCCTTTCCATCCGCATAAACAGCATGAATCCTGTTCACCTTTACTCCGTCTTCTCCAAAAGTATTTTTGCGGTCCGGATTCTGATATACTACCAGACAGCGGGACATCAATTCAAATGCTGCCTCTCCCTTATCATCAAACAGCCAGTCAGCTAACTTCGGCTGCAGACAAAATGCCAATTCTCCGTCCTTCATGATAAAGCCGCCGTCTCCAATAAACATTGCAATCCACATAGAGATCATTTCGGTAGTAGAACCGCTCAGTCGGGCTACAAATCCCCTGCCGTGTACTTTTTCATCCGGATTTGCAGAAGATGCCAGGAAGGAAGAATTTTCCAAGGTACTTCTTCCGTATACCTCCGGCTTCTGGAACGGAATCAATGCATCCTTCATGGCCTCATAGTACTCATCCATAAGTCCTGCTCTGATCAGACCTAACAAATACTTATATTCCATGTGCAGGAATACACTTTCTCTCTCCAGCCAGCCCGGTGTAAAGGCACGCACACGTCCATGCTCCATAGAGATTCCTTCTATGGATCCTGAAGTCTTATACATCTTCAGCTTAGGATCATAGATATCACTGTTTTTCACAGCACCATACATGGCCTTCTTCTCATGATCCATACCCGGTACACAGGTTAACATCTTGGCAGGTCCTTCCAAAAATGCCGGTACCACATGACATTTAAATTCAGAAACCTCTACGCCCGGCAGACCATATGGTGTAATGTAGGCACTGCCGTCTGCTTCCCTGCGTTCTTCATATGCAGTAGCCTCATAGGTAAAGTAAGTAGGCATAATACCATTACCCATTTTCCAGGCCTTTTCAATACCCTGCTTTGTCACGCAAAGACATGTATATAATACCTTGCCAAGCCACTTGCTGTCAATCTCAGACATCTCACCGGAGAGCTCAAAAGCAACCTGCGCACGATATTCCTCTCTTAAATCCGCAGCCTTTTTCCAATATGCAAAAGAGCTTAAGTTCTGCTTTTCGTTCAGGATCACTTCAAGCTTTTTGACAAGCTCACAAAGCTCCTTTGGCAATACAACTATATCCGTTACATCGCCTGCATCAAAGCTCTTGCATAAGAAATCAAGCAGTCTTGCTAATTCCATTGTTTCCGGCATGCCGCTTCCAAATAAGCCGGGCAGACCATTCATGGCATCGTTCCAGCCGGGCTTTCCGCCCTCCATCTCAATACCCATGCCTTCCTGATCCAGCAATAAAAATTTATTCACAGCCAGTGTAAGCATCTTACCAAGCAGTGTTGTGGTCACAACATTCCCCTGTCGATCCTTTAACCAGTTTGTACCGCCCGGAACAAAGCCCTCTCTGTTTTCCTTTTCCTTACAATGATTTACAGAGCCGTACTGACGCACCTTTCCTTTATTTAACATGCAGGTTTCCTTTCTCGGACGAACTAAACCCACACTGTCATAGAAACGGTAGTCCTTTCTGCTTTGCAAAAGCTCCTTCTTCTTATCCGGATAGATCAACAGATAGTTTTCTACCAGATCCATCAAATAATCCCAGTGATCGCTCCAGTATCCTTCTCCAAAACCGGCCTCTAATTGCTCTCTGCACAGTCCCAAAAGACCTGTTACCAGCATCTGTTCATCCTCTGCCTGCAAACCATGCTCAGCAAGTGCTGTACAGATCTGTCCCGGGGTAAAATCCATATCCAGGAATTTTTCTATCGGTGAAGTGTCACCCTTTACCTGGGAACGGATCAAACAAACAGCCTCATTTCTCTGCTCCGGGATCACATGGAAGGTACATGGCCTTATTTCAAGAGGATTATATCCGTCTATCTGAATATAATTGAAAAAGCTCCATACATTAAAATCACCAATCTCCGGATGGAAGAATACATCACTTCGACGATTCTGACATACATCACGGAAGTTACCATTACCCTGTGAAAAATATTCTCCGGCTATGGAAAAGAAGTTATAATCTCTTTCCGGATCCCCATGCTTTCTACTGAACAAATGAACAACTGCATCTTTTTCCTTGGAATGGAATACATAAGGATATCCTCCGCGCAGGAAATTATCCAAATAGCACTGCTCAATATAATTGTCAAATACCTTATCTGCAGTTGATGTAGTCACATCTGCAACCAGCTCGTTTGCAAGAATAACTGCTTCCTCTTCTTTTCGTGCTGCATATCCTTCTTTTACGAATTTTTCAGTTGCTTCATTTAACTGCTCAGGCGTTCCCGCATAACCGATATAGCTGACAAAGCTGCGGCTTTCTCCTTTTTCTAAGGTAAATGCCATGGGTGTAAAACCACAGGGAACCTTATTTGCAAAGCATTGCTTCTGCTCCAATACACCCTTCAGCCCCTGTTTCTTGAACAATACCGGCGTTACTAAGGAAGTATCATAATCAAATATCACTTCTGCATCATAGATCACATCCTGAAGCATACCATCCGCCACTGTACAATAATAGTAGCCTCCTGTGATCTCACCTACCTCTGCCGAATCATCACTGGATGCCCGCATGGTATAAAATGGTGCCTTATTTTCAATATTCTTGATTTCCGTCCAGCTCTTAAACAAATTGGACATTTCCTTAAACTGACCATTCTGGATACCATAGGGAATGATCTTCGGCAGACCGTCTATTCCTTCTATCTCCGCTGCTTTGTCTGAAATATTTTTAATCTGTACACTTCTGACCAATGCGCCGATGTTCTCTGTAGGAAGAACAAAATAGGTTACTTTTACCATGAGTCCCATGGCCGGATTTACTTCCTCGATCACCAGACGGTTTTTCTCCACGCTCATGGTTCTTTCCACATTCTCCGTATCGGAGCAGAAAGGTTCATAAAACAGGCCGTCCTTTCTGAGGAAGGTACGGAATCCCTTTACTGATGTATTTTCATATGCAGTATTTGCGGGATTGAATTCCATAATGGCATTTCCCTTATGATGGATACCAAAGCTGTTGATTCCCTGTCCTCTGTTTGTATAGAATACCCAGAGGGGAATACCCATTACACCTGCAAGTCCCGGAAGGAAGCTGGAAAAAGCAGGAAGCTTTTCATAATCTTTGATGTGAAACTGTTCGCCTTCCAATTTATATTTGCTCATTATCTCTCTCCATTTCTGATTCGATCAATGTTTTATTCATAGATAACATATACTTGCTTATAATACTTCTTTAATACATTTACCAGGCCCGTATTTTCGTAAGACTCTCCTACCTTAGACCAGGCATTTGCTATTGTATCATAATCGTTGGTTTCCAGGTTGACCTTCCAGTTTTTCTGGTTACGGATACCCCAGTTGCCATATTCTGCGATCACCTTATAAGTCCATGTAGTCCAACTGATTCCGGTATCATTGATCAGCCTGATCCCTTCCTCCCACGCGTCCAGATTATTGAAATATGCAAACTCTCCCAACAAGCTTGGCACCTCATATCCGGCCTGTGCAATTGCATTTAGTTTCTTCTTCATATTGGTGATCTGCTGTCCCTTTGCATTGTCATAATCATCATAAAGATAATTATGATATTCATACATTACATTTTCCCAACCGTACTTATCCGGTCTTGGCAAATCCTTAGGATCCCAGGTAGCACCCATAATGATCAAATGCTCCGGATCAATTGCTCTTATCTTCTCATATGCAGTATCATATATATCC
>CAYXQG010000098.1:0-6924 GCA_964467405.1 uncultured Acetatifactor sp.
CTCTGTGCCTGCTTCATCAGATTATTCATATTACCCGGCATTGCTCCTGCCGGAAATCCACCTCTTTTTGCCATTTTGTTATTTCCTTTCTAATCCTCTTCTTCTATATCCATATGGATGATCTGAGATAAATCCACATAGCTTTCTTCAAATTCCCGGCGGCTTCTGACAGATTGTATGGTAACATCCACTTCTTTACCGATAAAATCTGCGATCACAGCCTCCAGCTGTTCCTTATTCTGCGGATGCTCCACAAAATAGTCCGATGCCACGCCGTCCTCTAAAACCACCATCAGCTTATTGTCTCCGCCCAGGCTGAGTCTTGCACTCTTTAAATACAGCCTCATGGGATTGTCCGTGCTCCCAACAATTGTCTGCCATTTGGAAACCACCTCTTTGACATCCTCCGGGATAGCCTTTGGAAGCTCCGGCTTCTTTTTTGCAGGCATCTCTGCGCCCGTCTGCCTGACTTCTGCGGCATTGGCAGCGATCACTATACCATTCTTCAGCTCCTCTTCCACATCCCGGATACGCTCCAGTAATGCGTCTGAGGACACCTCCATACTCGGCTTGCACAGCTTGATCAATGCGATCTCAACTAAGATACGCTTCTGTGCTGCATATCGTATCTGTCCGGAAAGCTCCGAAAAAATACGGATATAACGTATGATCTGCGACAGCTCCACCATCTGTGCCTCTTCCTTCAGGCGAGCCAGATTGTCCGTAGACATGTCGATCACATCCTCTAAATTATCCGAGGTCCGTGCAAGCATTAAATTCCGCAGATACCAGGTGAAATCCGTTACAAACTGGGTCAGTTCCCTGCCCTGCATGATGATTTCCTCCAAAAGTTCCACACAGCCCAGCACATTTTTCTCCAGTACATAGCCAAAGAGTCTGCTGAATACCTCTGTATCCACTGCTCCAAGCACATCCAGCACCTTATCATAGGTCAGCTCGCTGCCCAAATGAAAGGCAATGCACTGGTCCAGCAGGCTCAGCGCATCTCGCATGGATCCGTCTGCAGTCTTTGCAATGTAACGAAGTGCTTTTTCCTCCACTTCCACACCTTCTGCCCGGATCAGCTCCTGCATACGCTCTGTTATGGTATCAATAGAGATTCGTTTGAAATCATATCTTTGACAGCGGGACAAAATCGTAATGGGCAGCTTATGCACCTCTGTCGTCGCAAGAATAAAAATCACATAGGACGGTGGCTCCTCCAGGGTCTTTAATAATGCATTAAAGGCTCCTATGGAAAGCATATGCACCTCGTCTATGATATACACCTTATATTTGCCTGCTGCCGGAGAATAGGATACCTCATCCACAATCTCACGAATATTGTCCACGCCGTTATTAGATGCCGCATCGATCTCTATTACATTCATGCTGGCTCCTGCAGCAATGGCCCGGCAGGTAGCACACTCTCCGCAGGGACCGTTCTCCGTCGGGGCTTCACAGTTAACTGTTTTTGCAAAAATCTTAGCAACCGTAGTTTTACCGGTACCTCTGGTACCGGTAAATAAGTATGCATGTCCGATTCGGTTTGCCCTGATCTGGTTTTTCAATGTCGTCACTATATGGTCCTGACCTTTTACATCCGCAAACGTATCCGGTCGGAATTTTCTGTATAGCGCTGTATATGACATGATCTACTTTCCTTTCATTTCTAGTCACCAAAGCTGATGCCCAAAAGCTTCGCCTCACGGATGATCGATGCATCCGGGTCTATCATCTTCAGCTTTCCTGCCACATCCTCCAGGGGCACCTTAACAATCTCACGGTTCTTATATCCGACCATGAATCCGTATTCTCCGTCCAGGATCAGCTTGCCCGCCTCTGAACCAAGACGGCTTGCAAATACTCTGTCATAAGGGCAGGGGCTGCCGCCGCGCTGCATATGTCCGGGTACTGTCACCCTTACCTCGCGTCCGGTCTTTGCCTGAATTCCGGCTGCCACCTCGTAGGAAACAGAAGGATACTTATAATTCTTCATCTTCTCCTTGTACTCTTTCTTGGAAAGCTTGGCATCTTCCTTGGAAACAGCACCCTCTGCAACCGCAATGATCGTAAAGCGGCTGCCGTTTCTGTCACGTTCTTCTATCTTATCAATTACTTTGTCAATATCATAAGGAATTTCCGGAAGCAGGATAATATCAGCACCTCCGGCCATACCTGCATTCAAGGTCAACCATCCCACCTTGTGTCCCATTACCTCAACGATAAATACACGTCCATGGGATGCTGCAGTTGTATGAATACAATCAATGGCATTGGTTGCAATATCCACTGCACTCTGGAAACCAAAGGTCATATCGGTTCCCCACAGATCATTGTCAATGGTCTTCGGAAGCGTCACTACATTCAGCCCTTCCTGACGCAGCAGATTTGCCGTCTTATGAGTACCGTTTCCTCCCAGGATCACCAGGCAGTCCAGTTGAAGCTTGTAATAATTCTGCTTCATTGCTTCCACCTTGTTCAGACCGTTTTCATCCGGATCCTGTATGGTTTTAAAAGGAGTACGGGACGTACCGAGAATCGTACCTCCCTCAGTCAGAATACCGGAAAAATCCCTTCCTGTAAGCATACGAAACTTGCCGTAGATCAGTCCTCTGTAACCATCCAGGAAACCATAAATCTCCACGTCCTTCTTATTATTAAGGATTGTTTTTACTACACCTCTCATTGCTGCATTCAACGCCTGACAGTCACCGCCGCTGGTCAGCATACCAATTCGCATCATGTCGTACTCCTCCTTATTTTGTTTTTCTAAATAGTATCTGCACTATTTTAAAATCAACTTAAATTCTATCATATTTTTTCCCATATCACAAGAACTACTGGCGTTCAAAATAATCCCTTCCGCCATCTGCTATATAATAGGTTCTGATATAACCATCCTGAGAAAGGATCACAAATTCATTGGTCTCCTCCAGAAAATATACATGATCGTCATCCTCTTTTTCCAGCTTGTGTAAGGATCCGGGATTTGCGATCACACGATTGGCTGCAGCTGCATATTCCTCTGCTGTTGCAAAGCCCATTTCCATGCCGTGTTTCTCAAAATGACTCTCCAGTAATTTCTGACTACGAAACGCATATGTGTTCTCTACGTATTCCTCAGATACCCGGTCTTGTGCTGCCGCGGAGTTTTCTTCCCATGCGGAGCTTTCTTCCCACGCAGAGCCTTCCTCCCATGTGTAACTTTCTTCCCATGCAGAATCTGCATCACCTCCCTGAAGCTCCTGTGGGCTTATAATGCCAAGCTTCAGACACAGTATATAAATACAGACTGCCGCAATTGCCGAAAATCCATACTTCTTATTTATTTTTCTGCCGTCCTTTTTCATATCCGTCCTTATTCCTTCTCTCCGACCAGTGTATTGATCCACACACCCTTCTTTACCAGTATAAAGCCCACGATGCATTTGATAATATCCATCAGCTGGCAGCACAAATAAAGAGGTGCAATGGGAAGACTCGTATAACGACTTAAGAAAAATGCTACCGGAATACTGAATACCCACAAATATGCGCTGTCAAATAAGAAGGTAACCACTGTCTTTCCACCGGAACGCAGTGTAAAATAGGTTGCGTGCATGAAGCCGGCTAACGGCATACATGCTGCTGAGATCCTGATAAAGGTTGTTGCCAGCGTCTTTACGGACTCTGTTGTATTGTAGATCATTGGGAATAAAGGTGCAAATAGCATTAACAGGCTTCCCATTACCAGACATGTCATCACCGTGAAAGCGATCAGCTTGGTATCCGCATCCCTTGCCTCTTCCTTCTTTCCTGCTCCTAGCAGCTGTCCTACCACAATGGAGACAGCGCTTCCCATGGCCATAAATACTACATTGAACAAATTGGATATGGTGCTTGAAATATTCAAGCCCGCCACAGCATCAAGACCTCTGACAGAGTAGCATTGCATCAATGTTGCCATACCCAATGACCAAAGGATCTCATTCAGCATAAGGGGCATTCCCTTAGCCATAATATGTCCTACCAGATTTCCCGGTATTTTCATGGTTTTATATGCGCCTTGGATAAACGGCAGCTGTTCTCCGTGTCTGTGTGTCCAAATGACCACAATGGCTGCCTGTACATATCTGGAGATCACGGTTGCAACTGCCGCACCTACAACTCCCATTGCCGGCAGTCCAAACATACCGAAGATCAGGATCGCATTGAGTACAAGGTTGATCAAAACGGCTGCCACTCCGGCCTTCATGGGCACCACCGTTTCTCCGCATTCACGCAGGGTACTTGCATAAATCTGCTCTACTCCGAAAGGAAACAGTCCAAGCAGCATTACCAGCAAATATTCCTTACCATAATGTAGGGCTGCTTCCATGGAAATATCCTGAGACTCTCCGTTGAGATACAGCAAAATCAGCTCCTCTCCCCAGATTCCCAAAATCAATATCCCCAGTACCACCAGCGTCATGCATGCATAGATCTTGAAACGGAAGGTATTACGTACCCCCTTATGATCCTTGCAGCCAAAAAACTGGGCTCCGAATATTCCTGCACCGGAAATAGCCCCGAAAATGCTGATGTTAAATACCATCATCAGCTGATTGACGATCGCAACTCCAGACATCTGTTCCGTTCCGACACGTCCTACCATAATATTATCCAGCAATCCCACAAAATTGGTAATACCATTTTGCACCATAATCGGAATTGCTACCATCAGTACCATTTTATAAAATGCCTTATCTCCTATAAAGGTCTGATACCATTTCTTCTTCATCTACTCTTGACTCCCTTCCTTTGTATCCACTATACTAGCTAGTATACTGAGAATCATTTTAATTTTCAATGTAATTTATTGTTCATTTAGTCGGTTTTGGCCGGTAAACAGATTTGACTTTCGGCTGCGGACAGGTATTCCGGTCTGTTACAGCCAAAACCGGCAGAGGATGAAAGGAATACTATGGCAAAAATCACAAACGTACAGGAAAAATATATGAAAGCAGCCTTAAATCAGGCCAAGAAAGCCCTTGCACTTGGAGAAGTCCCCATTGGTTGTGTGATCGTGCACGAAGGAAAGATCATCGGACGAGGTTACAACCGGCGCAATACGGACAAAAATACCCTGTCCCATGCCGAAATTACCGCTATTAACAAAGCAAGCAAGAAAATCGGAGACTGGAGATTAGAGGATTGTACCTTATATGTGACCCTGGAGCCCTGCCAGATGTGTGCAGGTGCCATTGTCCAGGCCAGGATCACAGAAGTCGTCATGGGCTGCATGAATCCGAAGGCAGGCTGCGGCGGTTCCATTCTGAACCTTTTGGAAATGCCCGAATTCAATCATCAGGTACAGGTAAGCCGCGGCATCATGGCAGAAGAATGCAGTAATATCCTGAAAATCTTTTTTACAGAGCTGAGAGAACGTAACAAGCGGGAAAAAGAACTTCGAAAACTGCAGGCAGAACAAACAGAAAACTAAGCCGAAACGGCTTAGTTTTCTATGTAAGTGGGAGCTGTTCTGGGGCTTGCTCCCTTGATCACATTATGATAATAAGCATAGGTCATGGGATCATCCTGCTTCAGTATATCCGCATCCAGGACCTTCCCTAAAAATACCGTATGTGTCTGTGTTTCCAGCTTGTCCACTACCTCGCAGGTAATATAAGCACAGGCATCCTTTACTACCGGCATATACCCTCTGATCATAGACTCTGCTTCCTCAAATTTATTGCACTCCCTGCCGCTTCTGAAACCAAAGGTACCGATCACAGAGGGCTCTGTGTGCTCTCCCAGAATGGACAATGCAAAACGCCCCGTATCCTGAATACACTGATTGGTATAATTGTCATGATTGATACTGACTGCGATCGTGGCAGGTTCCGAAGTAATCTGCATAGCACTGTTGGCAATACAGCCGGTTGCTCTTCCATTGTCCCAGGTGCTGATCACATAAACCCCGTACGATAATTGTCTGAATGCATTCTTATTCATAGATTTCTCCCTTTCATAAATCAGTAATTATTCCTATTTTTATCATAGAAAAAGAAAGAGAAATTGTCAACCTCTTCCTGTTATTTTCTAAAACCGCAGAAAGAATTATTGACAAATCCTTTGTAAAAGGCTAAACTATATAAGCCGTACATTGTCCGGATTGCGGATACAATGTTGAAGCTTGGTCTCGCGCAATGAGAATCTACGAACCGTGTCAGGTTGGGAACAAAGCAGCACTAAGTAGAACCTCTCATGTGCCGCGAGGGCGCCGGGTGGAGTTGTATTTGCAGCCGGCATGTACGGTATTTGTTTTTGCAGGCCGGTAACATCCCGTCTTTGCAAAGTAAGGTATCAGCCGAAGTTTCGCAATTGCCCAATATCCCCTAAGCTGAAAGGAGACTGCCATGGAGCATTTATCCAATTGTACATTATGCCCCCGCAATTGCGGCATCAACCGCCTTTCCGGCCAGACAGGATATTGCGGTGAAACAGCAACCCTTGTTGCAGCACGGGCAGCCCTGCATCCCTGGGAAGAGCCCTGTATTTCCGGCCGGACCGGATCCGGAACTGTTTTCTTCAGCGGCTGTAACCTGAAATGTGTTTTTTGCCAAAATCACTCTATTGCCATTGGAAAGCAGGGAAAGGCCGTAACCATAGATCACCTGTCCCACATTTTTCTGCAGCTGCAGGAGAAAGGGGCAGCCAATATCAATCTGGTAACGCCCACCCATTATATTCCCCAGATCCGCAAGGCACTTCTTCTGGCAAAGGACAATGGACTCACTCTCCCTATTGTATACAATACCGGCGGCTACGAAAATGTAGAGAGTCTCCGACTTTTAGACGGCCTTATCGACATCTATCTGCCGGATCTGAAATATGTTTCTTCCGAGCTTAGTGCTGCTTATTCACATGCAGCCGATTACTTTGAAAAGGCCTCTGCCGCTC
>CAYXQG010000099.1:0-6769 GCA_964467405.1 uncultured Acetatifactor sp.
TGCATATACATAATAAACGATCTGCGGAACCAGTCGGCCTATATTGATAGAGTTGGCAGATGAAAACTGGAAGCCCTTTTCATCCATTTCTTTTGCAAGCTCTTTGTCTGAGAAAATCTTCTTCACACCGGTCTGAGCATCATCAAAATTGCCATGAATGCCAACTACAAAGGTATTATCTCCCTTCTGGGTTACCATTTGCTTCTCCTGAATAGGGCTGACACCATTCTTAGGATAAAATACAATGATTCTGGTTCCTTCCACCTCTGCAAATCCTGCTAATGCAGCCTTTCCTGTATCACCGGAGGTTGCTGTCAGGATAACGATCTCATTTTCAATATGATTCTTCTTTGCTGATGTGATCAATAAATGAGGCAGGATAGAAAGCGCCATATCCTTAAAAGCAATGGTTGCACCATGGAACAATTCCAGATAATATGCACCCTGTGCCTCAACCAACGGAGCAATCACTTCTGTATCAAACTTCTCATCATAAGCCTTATCTATACAGCCCTTTAACTCTTCCTCCGTAAAATCCGTAAGGAAAAGCTTCATTACTTCATAGGCCACCTCTTTATATGACATCTTGGATAATTCTTCCGGCGTCTTGTCCAATGTCGGAATATGATCCGGTACAAACAAACCTCCGTCATCCGCCAATCCCTTTAAGATTGCTGTGGATGCCTTTACCGGGTTACTTTTACTTCTCGTACTATTGTATAAAACTTCCATCTCTCATCCTCCAAGCACTATATATGCATTCTCTTGCAAATTTTGGAGTATTATATCACATATTTTACCTAAACGCAACGTGCTTTGATGATTTAGTGCAAAAAAGTGAAATCCTGCACCCAATACTTATCCCGTAAAAAATTCATGTCCTCCGTAGCTAAAGAGAAATTCCAGATTTTCATCAAACCACCTCATATTCTTTTGATCCGCATATTTTCTGGCGGCAAAATACAGGGCACCCTTGGAGTAATCCTCTCCCGCCAGGGCACGTTCTACTGCACTGACTGTTTCTTCACTGATCTTGACTGTATAAAAGCGTCCGTTTGCCACAGGAGAAAATTGTGTTACTCCGTTCTCTCTTTGAAAAATAACCTCTGTAACCGTATCAGGAAAATCCTCACTTGCCACACGATTCAAAACCACGTTTGCTACCAGCAGTTTGCCGGTCTCATCTTCTCCGGATGCCTCCGCCTCCACAATGTGCAACAAATTCTCATAATCCTCTTGAGACAGACTTATTTCATCCTTACATTTTTTCCTCTCCAGCATGACATATGTAACCACTCTTTGCTCCGAATGCATGGTTTTTGCAATTTCCACCGTACTGAAACATTCATTGGCCAGCAGAATCTGGTCCAGCTGTATTTGGCAGATACTCTTCACACCCTTCCCGGCATCCATATCAGACATCCGGATTACCATGCATCCCGCCCCGAAAATGAATTGTAGTAAAATCAAAAGACCTGCTGCCTTCTTATACATATACAGTCTCTCCTTTTCCTCAAATCAGATCCCCATATGTATAGTCTATACAGCAAGTCCTTATTTTATGACTGATTGTCAAATATCGTCCCGATCCGGCAGGGCTGCCTCATCATGATGATTCTTTTTCACAATTTACGATTGCCTTTTTCGGGCACTTTTCCATACAAGCACCGCAGGAAATACATTTATCATAATCAATGACCGCATGGAAGTTTTCCACTTTAACAGCACCACTTGGACAATTTTTCACACAAATACCACAGCCAATACATGCAGCTGTACATGCCTTCATGGCAATTGGGCCCTTATCTGCAGAGCTGCATGCGATCATCACCTGAGCTTTCTTAGGAACCATGGAAATAATATGTTTGGGACAAATATCCACGCATTTTCCGCAGGCCTTACATTTCTCCCGGTCAACTACCGCAACACCGTTTCTTACATGAATTGCATCAAAGGGGCATGCTTTCTCACATGTTCCGAATCCCAAGCATCCGCTGTTGCAGCTCTTGGGGCCTCCGTTTGGCACGAAGGACAGCATACGGCAATCCTTAGCGCCGGTATAATCATAATCTACATTTGCTTTTTCACAGTCACCCTGACAATGCACATATGCCACCATAGGCTCCGAGTCTTCTGCTTCTACCCCCATAATCGATGCAATCTTAGCACTTACGGATTCGCCTCCTACAGGGCAGGTGCCAACCATAGCCTCTCCCTTAACAATTGCTGCAGCCAGACCCGAACAGCCTGCATAGCCACAGCCTCCACAGTTGTTTCCGGGAAGGGCTGCCAGAACTGCTTCTTCCCTGGGATCCACCTCAACCTTAAACTTTATACCGGCAATACCGAGGAATAATCCGATAAAAAGACCGATTGTTCCTACAACGATTGCGGCTATTAATATTCCTGCAAACATATCAGTTCCTCCTTACAGTAATCCTGAAAATCCGCAAAAAGCAATTGCCATAAGTCCTGCCGTTACAAGCACAATGGGCATTCCTTTAAAAGTTTCCGGGATATCATTGTAGGCAATTTTTTCGCGAATACCCGCCAGGATGATGATTGCGATGGTAAATCCCGCCGCTGTTGCGAATCCGTTTACAATACCGGCCAGAATACCATACTCCTTCTGAACATTGGTAAGTGCTACACCAAGCACCGCACAGTTGGTAGTGATCAATGGCAGATACACACCCAATGCCTCATAAAGAGCAGGGACTGCCTTTTTTAAAAACATTTCCACAAACTGAACCAATGCTGCAATGACTAATATAAAACAGATTGTCTGTAAGTATTCGATTCCAAGGGGTACCAGAATAAATTGATACATTAATCCTGCCACTGCACTGGCCAGGGTAATTACAAAGATAACTGCCACACCCATACCTGCTGCAGTATTCGTTTTCTTAGATACACCCAGGAAGGGACATAATCCTAAAAATTGACTTAAAACCACGTTACTCACTAAAGAGGAGCTGATCAAGATCAGCAGCAACTCCTTTACTTCATTCATTTTCAGTCCTCCCTTCCTTCTGATGTCTCACAGTCCTTCGTTATGCCGTCGCTTACATGTTCATCCTCTGTGCTGTCATCATAGAATCTTTCCGTGCAGCCCTTTTCCATGCAATTCATACAATCATGACTGCAGCCGGAACCAATCTTAGAGGTATCCTTGCCAGCTCTCGCTCCCTTTATCTTCACATAATTCTGCAATGCAGTCAGCGTAGCCAGTACAAAGAATGCTCCCGGCGCCAGCACAAAAATCCCTATCGGTGTAAAGGAATCCGGCATCACCCGTATATTAAACAGATTACCGGTTCCCAAAAGCTCTCTTACCGCACCGATGCAGGTCAGGGCGAATGAAAATCCAAGTCCCATACCGATACCGTCAAACAGGGATGGTATGGGTGGATTCAGATAGGCATAGCTTTCGGCACGTCCAAGAATAATACAATTTACCACGATCAATGGAATGTATACGCCCAGTGCATCATTCAAGGATGGCAGATATGCCTGCAGCAAAAGCTGTACAACCGTTACAAAGGACGCAATAATAACAATAAAAGCCGGAATACGCACCCTTTCAGGAATTATATGGCGAAGCAGGGAAATAATCATATTACTTAAGGCTAATACCGCTGCAGTAGTCAGTCCCATACCCAATCCATTCATGGCCGAGGTTGTAACGGCCAGCGTAGGACACATTCCCAGCATAAGTACAAAAGTAGGATTTTCCCTGACCAGACCATTATACAGTCGTTCCAAGGCAATATTTTTTTGATCAGCCATTTCGGGCACCTCCCTCCATCAATATTTCTTCCACCGCTCTTATGGCACCATTGACCGCATTTACAACCGCTTTTGTTGTTTTGGTAGCGCCACTGATGGCATCGATTTCATTATCTGTCCCGCCGCCTGATTTTGTATATGTAAACATGGTCGCTTCCGTATGCTTAAATTGGGGAACCAGTACGCTCTCTGCATTCATGCCAAGTCCCGGTGTCTCAGATATGCTTAGAATCGAGATTCCGTTCAATATACCATTTTCTCCGATTCCGGCATATAAAGTAATATTGCCGCCATATCCTTCTGACGAGGTAGCCTCGACCACATAGCCAAGCCTTGTACCATGGGCATCCAGAGCTGCAAAAACAGTACCGATTGTCACACCCTGTTCTGCCAGTTCACTGCAAAGCTTTTCATCCGCCACATAATCTGTTATTTCAAATACAGCAGCCTCAGCATATACTGTCTGACAGGCTTTTTGAACAGCAAGCTCCTTTTGTTCTCTGATAGGCTCCTTTGTCAGCTCATAAACAAAGCCGAGGATCAATCCGGCTACCAGAGTGATCGCCAATAAAATACCCGTATCCCTTAACATGTTCTTTCTGTCTTTATTTTCCATGCTGTCTGCCTCCTTTCCCAAAGGCTGTCGGCATAGTCACCTTTTCAATGAGCGGAACCAGCAGATTGGCCAGGAGGATCGCATAGGATACCCCCTCTGCTCCCGGTCCGAAAATACGGAAAATACCGGTCATAATGCCCAGAAATATACCATATACATATTGTCCCTTGATCGTAATAGGCCTTGTCACATAATCCGTCGCCATGAAAAATGCACCAAGCATCAGACCGCCGCCGGAAAGTTGTGCAGACAAATAGTTTAAGTCAAATCCATGACCTCCAAAAGCAAGCACAAATAGTGCAAAGGTTACTATGTAGGTTCCCGGTATACGCAGATCAATGATTCCAAACAAGATCAGGAAGCATGCACCAAGGACAATTGCTATAACGCTTGTCTCTCCGATCGTACCTGCCGTATTACCGATCACCATATCAAAAACATTCACATTTTCTCCCGCTTTCAGGGCTGCCAGAGGGGTTGCTCCTGTATAGGCATCTGTTGCAAAGTCTGTCATGAATGCCGGGAAGGAAATCAGCAGAAAGCATCTTGCTGCCATGGCAGGGTTCATAAAGTTCTGTCCCAGACCGCCGAATAACATCTTGACTACTAAGATGGCAAATACACCACCCATAACACCGACCCACCAGGGTACATTCACCGGCAGATTCAAGGCCAAAAGCAGACCTGTTACCACAGCTGACAGATCAGAAATGCTTTGCTTCTTTTTATAAAGTCCAAACAAAAATTCCGTTCCCACTGTTGAAGCTACCGTAACCATTATCAACAAAAGAGCCTTGGCTCCGAAATGATAAATACCATATCCCGTTGCCGGCAAAAGTGCTATGACCACTGCTGCCATAATGCCGTTTGTGGTAACCTTTGAACGTATATGGGGATTGGATGACACTTTTAATCGCTCACTCACTTTCCATTCCTCCTATTTTTTCTTTTTTGCCAGCTGAAGCTTTCGCATGGATTTAATCTCCTGTGTAAGAGGCCTCTTAGCCGGACATACAAAACTGCAGCAGCCACATTCGCAGCATTCCATTCCATCATTCCGCACAAAAGCTTCCTCATCAAAATGCTCTGCATAATCCGCTAGTTTACTCGGTACAATTCTTCCCGGACACACTTCCACACATCGTCCGCAATTGATACAGGGACCCGGTTCCGCTGCCGATACCTCATCATGACTCAGACAAAGAAGCGCCGTTGATGTCTTAGTTGTAGGTACATCCAAATCAAACATACCAAATCCCATCATCGGTCCGCCGCAGATAATCTTCTCAGGATCCGTCCGAAATCCTCCGGCCGCCTCTGCAAGCTCCCTATAATTCATACCGATACGCACCCGGAAATTCTGTGGTTCATTGATTGCATCCCCTGTTACCGTTACAATTCTCTCCATCAGCGGTCTGCCTTCTGTCACTGCACGATATATTGCTGCAATAGTATCTACGTTATTGACCACGCAGCCTGCATCTGCCGGCAGCATGCTCGAATTGATCTGACGCCCTGTCGTTGCATAGATCAATGCACGCTCTGCCCCTTGTGGATATTTTGTCTTTAACGCCTTCACACTGATGCGCGGCTCATTTTTGGTATATTCCTTCAATATTTTAATACAATCCGGCTTATTATCTTCTACTGCCAGAATACCATGGGCATTGGGAAAAAGACGAAGAATGATCTTCAAACCTCCGACAACCTTATCCGGATCCTCCAGCATTCTGCGGTAATCCGAGGTCAGGTATGGTTCACATTCTGCACAGTTTGCAATCACATAGTCAATCCCGCCCGGATTTTTCGGCGAGAGCTTGATAAAAGTAGGAAAACCTGCTCCACCCATACCAACAATGCCGGCTTCTTTCACAATATTAATAATATCCTCTCCGGTCATTTCCTCCGGATCCATGATCGGAAGCATACTTTCCACTTCCTCATACAGGCCGTCATTTTCTACAACAATACTCATGATACGGTCACCCGTTACCACACGGCGCGGTTCCACAGCCTTCACGGTACCTGATACGGATGCATAGATTGGTGCCGAGACAAAACCGCCTGCCTCTGCAATCTTTTGACCGACCAATACCCGGTCGCCCTTTTTCACGATTTCCTTTGCAGGCGCACCGATATGTTGGGACAGTGGATAAACCAATTCTCCCTTAGGCAATACAGTTGCAATGGGTTTGTCCTTTGACAGATCTTTTCCGTCATAGGGATGAATTCCGCCTAAAAAAGTTAACTTTGCCATTTGCTTTTCCAACCCTTTCCTATTTATTAGAAAAAACAATATTCTGCTTTAAATCTTAATATACTATTTTTTTACATAAAATACTACAGTTTTTTCAAAATTTATGT
>CAYXQG010000100.1:0-6753 GCA_964467405.1 uncultured Acetatifactor sp.
CCATAGGACAGAAGATCACAATTGAGCCACAGGTTTATTGCGGACACTGCTATCCTTGCCGACATGGAAAGTATAATTTATGTGAAGAATTGAAGGTTATGGGATTTCAGACAACAGGAACGGCTTCCGAATTCTTTGCGGTAGATGCTTCAAAGGTAACACCGATTCCACAGGATATGTCTTTTGAGGAAGGAGCCATGATAGAACCATTGGCAGTTGCGGTACATGGTATTAAGCAAATGGGCGATGTAACCGGTATGAATATTGCAGTGCTTGGTGCCGGACCAATTGGTAACCTTGTAGCACAGACGGCCAAGGGAATGGGAGCTGCCGGAGTTATGATCACTGATGTCAGCGATTTACGCCTGGAAAAAGCAAAAGAATGCGGCATTGATGTCTGCGTTAATACAAAGAATACAGATTTTGGAGAGGCCATGATAAATGCATTCGGTCCGGATAAAGCAGATGTGATCTATGATTGTGCCGGAAATAATATCACCATGGGACAGGCCATTCGATATGCAAGAAAGGGAAGCACAATCGTACTGGTTGCTGTTTTTGCAAGCATGGCTGAAGTGGATCTGGCAGTAGCCAATGACCATGAATTGGATATTAAGAGTACCATGATGTACCGCCATGATGACTATGTAGATGCCATTCGTCTGGTAAACGAGGGAAAGGTTCATTTACGACCGTTGATATCCAAGACCTTTGCCTTTCAGGATTATCTCAAAGCATATCAGTATATTGATGAGAACAGAGAAACCACAATGAAAGTGATCATAAATGTACAGGAGTAAAGGAGAGAAAAGAAATGAAGGAAATGGTGGGAAGCAAAAACAGCACCGGTAAGGTCCCGCTTATCAGTAAAATTGCATATGGTTTTGGGGATGTAGGGTGCAATTTCAGCTGGATGTTTGTCAGTAATTTTTTGATGATTTTTTATACGGATGTGTTTGGGGTCAGTATGGCGGCGGTATCAGCACTTATGTTTTTTTCCAGATTCTGGGATGCTGTTAATGATCCCATTGTAGGTAGTCTTACAGACAAGACAAAATCCAAATGGGGCAGGTACCGCCCCTGGCTTTTATTTGCGGCACCTATCACGGCAGTGCTCTTAGTTATGACATTTTGGGCTAGACCGGATTGGTCACAGAGTGCTAAAATTGCATATATGGTAATCACTTATTGTCTGCTGGTACTGGGGTATACCTGTGTAAATATACCCTACGGAACGCTTTGCGGAGCTATGACACAGGATATTGATGAACGGGCAAAAATAAATACTTCACGTTCGGTTGCTGCCATGATTGCCATCGGAGTATTAAATATTATTACGGTACCTCTGGTAAATAAATTCGGCAGTTATAGTGCAAAAACAGGATATCTTACAGTTGCTGTTATATATGGCTGTATTTTTGTATTATGCCACTTTTTCTGTTTTGCAAAAACGAAGGAAGCTGTGGCAATACCGGAAAAGAAAAAAATATCTCTAAAAGTACAGTTAAAGGCTGTTATGCAGAACAGACCCTACTTGCTTGCTCTGATCGGACAGATTTTATTTGGCTTTACCCTGTATGGAAGAAATGCTGATATTCTGTACTATTTTACCTATGTAGAAGGAAATGCGGCTTATTATACCACTTACTCCATGAGTATTATCCTTCCTTCCATTATAGGTGCTGCCTGTTTCCAACCGGTATTTCGTAAACTAAATAATAAAGGAAGGACTGCCAGTGTGTTTGCATTGTTGACAGGCATTTCCATGTTGCTGCTTTACTTTTTTAATGTAAGGGAAACGCCGGCTGTATTCTATGCCTTATCAGGTATTACCCAGTTCTTTTTCTCGGGATTCAATACTGCCATATATGCCATTATTCCGGATTGTGTGGAATATGGGGAATGGAAAACCGGTCTTAGAAATGACGGATTTCAATATGCCTTTATTTCCCTGGGGAATAAAGTGGGAATGGCAGTAGGAACTTCGCTTCTGGCAGGGCTTCTCGGCAAATATGGTTATGTTGCCAATCAGACACAGAATGCAGCAGTTTTGTCTGTTATGAAGCATGCATTTACAACCATTCCGGGTACACTTTGGATTGTGACTGCAATTGTATTATTCTTCTATCGTTTAAATAAAAAATACTATAATCAGATAGTGGAGGAGTTAAAAAGTGAAAAAAGAATATGATATTGTAGCATTGGGTGAATTGCTGATTGATTTTACACAAGCCGGTTATGGAAAAGGAGGGATGAAGCTTTTTGAGCAGAATCCCGGCGGAGCCCCGGCAAATTTGCTGACGGCGGCCAGCCATATGGGATATCATACTGCCTTTATAGGTAAGGTGGGTGCTGATATGCACGGAGCTTTTCTTATAGAAACATTAAAAATGGAAGGAATTGATACGAAAGCCATTGTAGAGGATGCGGATTATTTTACTACCCTTGCATTTGTAGAAATCGATGAAAGCGGCGAACGGCACTTTTCTTTTGCAAGAAAACCCGGTGCCGATACGATGCTTCAAAAAAAGGACCTTGATAACAAATTACTTTCAAATTGCAGAATCTTTCATTTTGGTTCCCTTTCTTTGACGGATGAACCAGCAAGGGGTGCAACCTTAGAAGCTGTCGCACTTGCAAAAAAAGCCGGAGCAATGATTTCTTATGATCCCAACTACCGGGCATCCCTTTGGAAGGAGCAGTCTGCGGCAGTTGAAGAAATGAAGGCTGTCATATCGCTTGTCGATATAATGAAGGTGTCAGATGAGGAAGCTTTTTTGTTAACCGGAAAGGAAGATTATAAAGAAGCTGCGGATATGCTGCTTTCTATGGGACCGGATTTGGTTGCTGTTACCCTTGGAAAGCAGGGTGTTTTGGTAGCAGGAAAAGGACAGAGGGAAATCGTGGAAGCCTTCAGGGTTGAAGCAATAGACACGACAGGGGCAGGTGATTCCTTTTGGGGTGGATTTTTAAGCAGCCTTTTATCCTTTGACAGGTCCCTGGATCAAATGGAATGGGAAGATATTAAAAAATGCGCTGTAACCGGAAATGCAGTGGCGGCATTATGCGTACAGAAAAGAGGCGGAATCCCTTCGGTTCCGGGCAAGGAAGAGGTAAATGCTTTTATGAAGGAAAATATTGAGGAATCCCCGATAAGAGAAATATTTTGAAAACGATTTTCGTTCCTCTATTTTCATTCTGTATATTATGTGATAAAATAAGTACATACTTGATTATTGTGCGAATAAATAAAGCAAATAAGAAAATTGTATTTCAAAAGGAGGAACTTATGGAGCAAAGATTAGAGCCTTTGTTTACACCATGGAAAATCGGTAATTGTGAGGTCAAGAACCGTATTGTATTGACATCCATGGGCGGAACAAACCTGTTGGGCTGGATGGAGGTCAACCACTTCGATAAGGCGGGAGCAAAATTTATTATGGAAGTGGCGAAGAACAATTGCGGTCTGGTATTGCCGGGCTGCCAGCCGGTGTACAATCCTATGTTTGGTCAGTGGCTGTATAAGAATGAGAAGATGTATAAGGAGTTGGCAGAGTGGATGCCTAAGTTCCATGAGACGGGAGCCAAGCTGTTTGTACAGCTGACTGCCGGTTTCGGACGTTCCTTTACCATCAGTCATATGATGGAGGGATTATATACCAATAAGGCCTTGAGAGTATTATCCAAACCGTTTATGGATCTTGATAAGATCACAGCGGCACCCAGTGCTTCACCGAACCGTTGGTCAGACAAGGTTCCGTCCAGAGAAATGACTGTAGAGGAGATCAAGGAGTTTGTTACTGCATTCGGCAAAACAGCTAAGCTTTTAAAGGATGCCGGTGTGGATGGTGTAGAGGTCCATGCAGTACATGAGGGCTATTTGCTGGATCAGTTTACCTTAAAATATGTAAATAAGCGTACGGATGAGTACGGCGGTTCTTTTGAAAACCGTTACCGCTTTGCAGTAGAGATCGTCAAAGAGATCAAGCGTATGTGCGGAGAGGATTTCCCTGTATCCCTGCGTTACAGTGTAGAGTCCAAGACAAAGGGCTTTAGAGAGGGAGCGCTGCCCGGCGAAGATTATGTGGAGGCAGGACGCGATATGGAAGAGTCAGAGAAGGCTGCCAAGTATCTGCAGGATGCCGGTTATGATATGCTGAATTGCGATAATGGTACCTATGATGCATGGTACTGGGCACATCCGCCTGTATATATGCCTGAAAACTGTAATTTAGAGGATGTGGCTCATATCCGCCGGTTTGTCGATATTCCGGTGGTATGTGCCGGACGTATGGATCCCCGTGTGGCTGCAGATGCCATAAAGGAAGGCAGAATAGACGGCGCAGGCTTTGCACGTCCGTTCCTGGCAGATCAGGCCTGGGTGACCAAGCTGATGAATGATAAGGAAGAGGACATCCGTCCTTGTATCCTTTGCCATAATGGCTGCTTTAACATGTGCCATTATGAAGGCGTTGCAAATGATCAGGATCTGATGGATTCCCTGCATCTGGCACGCTGTGCGGTAAATGCAGAAACAATGCAGTGGAATAAGCATAAGATCGTTCCTGCCAAGCAGCCGAAGAAGGTACATATCATTGGCGGCGGTATCGGCGGTATGGAGGCCGCAAGAGTTTTGAAGCTGCGCGGTCATGAACCGGTCCTCCATGAAAAATCCGATCGGCTGGGAGGTACCTTTATTGCTGCCAGTGCGGAAAGCTATAAGGGCAAGCTGCGTGACCTTTTAAGCTGGTATAAGAAGCAGATGAAGGATTTACAGATTGAAGTGCATTTTAATGAAAAGATAGAGAATACGGATCAATTTTCCGGAAGTCCGGTGATCATTGCTACCGGTTCCACGGCCCGTATTTTAAGGAATGTTCCGGGCAATGAGAAGATGATCGAGGCCTGTGAGTATCTGACAGGAACAGAGGTTGGTGAGACCGTAGCGGTAGTGGGAGGCGGACTTACCGGCTGCGAGATTGCTTATGAGCTTGCTTTGCAGGGCAAGAAGCCGATCATTGTGGAGATGAAGAATGATCTGATCGCCCAAAAGGGCATTTGTCTGGCAAACAGTTCTTATCTGCGTGAATGGTTTGCGCTGCACAAGGTTCCGGTTTATCTGGAAACTGCATTGCAGTCTGTTGAAGACGGCAGCATTACCTGCAAGGATAAGGACGGCAATATGATTCAGATTCCGTGTGACAGTGTGATCAGCTCAGCAGGCTACATATCCAATCCACTGACACAGGCAGCAAAGGATGTATATCTGGTAGGTGACTGTCTGCAGGTGGGCAATTTGAGAAGTGTAGTATGGCGTGCTTATGAAGTGGCAATGAAGATTTGATAGGAGGCATGGCATGAAATTAACAAAAGAACAGCAGGCAATTTTGGATGGCGAAAAGGGTGATACCCTTGCCAGAATCATGAAGACATTGGTTCGTTATGGAGAATTGTTCGGTGCAGATTCCATGGTGCCTGTTACCAGTACTTATAATCATCTGGTAACATCCTTTGGTCTGAAGGCTTTGACACCGGTTTATGAGCTGATGGATAAGCTGATCGAATCAGGCAATTTATCTACACAGAAGTTTTCGGCGGATCCCCGTCCTATGGATCCTAATGTACCAAGTTCCTTTTTACAGAATATTATATTTGATCATTTCATGTATACCAGTCAGGAGGCTTATGAAAAGCAGCTTGAAAAATTAGGAATCATGGAAAAGGATGCATATACCTGTACCTGTTACATGGAAGAGGTAGGCAATACACCTGCTATGGGAGAGGTATTGTCCTGGTCTGAGTCCTCTGCAGTAGTCTATGCCAATTCCGTATTGGGAGCAAGATGCAATCGTAATTCGGGAATCATCGATCTCATGGGATCAGTTTTAGGATATGTGCCCAATTTCGGACTTTTGACAGACGAAGGCAGAAAGGCTTCCTGGATTGTTAAAATTGAGACGACAAAGAAACCGGAGGCACAGCTGCTTGGATCAGCCATTGGTATGAAGGTTATGGCAGATGTTCCTTATATTGTAGGACTTGACAAGTGGCTTGACGGCAAGCTGGACGATTCTGCCAAGACTTATTTAAAGGATTTTGGAGCGGCAACAGCATCTAACGGAGCAGTAGGCCTTTATCATGTTGAAAACATTACACCGGAGGCTGTGAAATACGGTCAGGAGCTGATCGCTGAGAATGCACAGGTTTATGTAGTGGATGATGCAGAGCTGGAGCGTGTATATGCAAGTTATCCTGTTATCTGGAAGAAGAAGGATGCAAAACCGAAGCTGTGCTTCATGGGATGTCCTCATATGAGTCTTAACCAGCTGATAGACTGGACGAAGAAGCTTCAGGAAGCCTTAAAGCAGGCAGGAAAGAGTCAGGTATGTATTCCTACTGTCTTTACGGCAGCACCGGCAGTTCTTAAGAAATTTGAAGAGACACCATATGCAGCAATCTTAAAGGAAACAGGTGTTATCACATCCTACATTTGTCCGCTGATGTATATGAACAATCCTCTTAGTGAAAAGATGCCTGTCATTACCTCCAGCAATAAGCTGAGAACTTATACAAGTGCAAGATATTATACCGATGCAGAGATATTAGAGCAGATTACAAAGGGAGGAGAGGACAAATGAAAGAGTTTAAAGGCAGAATCGTAGCTCCGGGAACTATTACAGCCAAGGCATTGGTTTCCCACGGAGGACTTAATACATTGGCATCCTTCCAGAAGGCATTGCAGTTTGGTGATAA
>CAYXQG010000101.1:0-6739 GCA_964467405.1 uncultured Acetatifactor sp.
GTTCAAAATACTTTTTATGTATTCCCACTCTCTTTTGTTTAAAAATAACCGGTCCCGGATCATCTATCTTAATCGCAATGATAATTCCCAGAAATACCGGTGATAATACCACCAGACCAATTGACGATAAAATAATATCCAGCATCCGTTTTCCAAAATTCTTATACATTACTCTCACCCCGTATATGATTCACTCTGTAATATATCATACTAGGTTCTTTCTTACAAAACAAGTTATAATCTATTTTTTCACTTACGTTCTTCTACCATTTTCAACAAAAAAAGCAGATGTTTCCACCTGCTTTTCGTGTATTTTGTCGTTTTTTTACTATTATTCCTCGTTCATATATGCAAGGAAGCTCTCCTTCATACTGCATTTTAAGGAAACTCCCAGATCTGCAAAGGTTCCATCCAAAGCATCCAGCGTCATTGCCATATCCTCCGTATTTGCATTCTCACCCATATGGCCAATGCGGATTACCTTACCGGCCAGTACATCAAAGCAGCCTGAGATCATAATATGATACTTTTTACTCATGGCAGAAAGGATCTGTTTATCCGTAACCCCCTCCGGTACCTCAATTACCGTAACAGTATTGGAATATCCCTCCTTCAAAAAGAGCTTCAATCCGGCACTTTTTACAGCCTGCCTTGTTGCTGCTGCAATCTTAGCATGTCGCTTAAGGATGTTCTTATCCGCCCTCACATTATCAATGGCAGCGCGCAGACCATATATATCACTGATCGGCATGGTATAAGGGAACCATTTGTCCCGATAATAATTACGAAATGTCAAAATATTTGCATAGAATGCTGCAATTGGTGTTTTTCTGTTATCCATGGCCTTCATTGCCTTGTCACTGACCCACAGCATGGTCAGTCCGGGAGGAGCTGAAAGTGCCTTTTGGGAACCTCCGCAAAGAATATCTATCTGACTTTCCTCTACATTCACATATTCTCCAAACATACCTGCTACAGAATCTACCACGGACAATATGCCATACTCTGCCAATAACGGACAGATCATCGAAATATCATTTAATACGCCGCTGGGTGTATCGCAATGCACTACGGTCGCATATTTAAAATCCGAATCCTTCTTCAAAAAGTCCTTAAGCGCCTTCGGATCAATCGGTCTGTGGTAATCAGAGGTAAATAATACAGCCTCCCCTCCATACATGGTAACAAAATCCGCAAAGCCTTTTCCGAAAATACCATTGTCCAAAACCAGCACTCTGTCTCCCGGCTCTGTCAGGGAAGCACAGGCTGCTTCCAGTCCCAAAATCCCTTCTCCGCCCAAAATATATGCCGTACCTGATGCATGCAGCATTTCCTGCAACAGATCACAGGTTTCCTTATAAAACTCACAAAAGTCTTCATCCAGATCCGGATTCGTAGTCTCCAGGCTTCTTGCCATACGGACATTCTCTCTTACCTGGGTGGGGCCGGCGGTCATAATCTTATACATCACTTTATTCATACATCCGGCTGCTCCTATATGTCAACCGACTGTACTTTCCTCCTTTCGCTGTGAGATAATTGCAAAATCTTCACCATTGCATAAATGTAATCTATACCAGAATTGGTCTTGTGAAAATATCCAGTTTTCTTATTTTTTACCCTACCATAATAAAATCCCCAAAAAGGGACACTCTTCCTTTTTCAGAAAAAGTGTCCCTTGCCATTTCTTATTTCTTTCTAAGCTCAATCTTGTCTAAATTAGGTGCCCATTCATCCACTGCACCATTATCCAGCCTGATGGTATTGCTTCCGTTATTTAACTTTACTTCTATGGTCTTCTTTACCACCTTATTCCAATTGTCACCGGAGCATGCTACCTTCACAGAGCTTCCTCCGTTTACTGTACAATAGAAATTACGGTCACCCTTTAATAAATAGTAAATATCCAAATAGTAGGTTCCCCCTGCAGATACATTTACCTGGAAGGTAACCTTGCCGTTTGTCTTACCGGCGCCGCCAATATTTCCTACCATCTTGTCTCCGGAAGCAATATCCTTGGTTACAACTTCTGCACCACCTGCTACCGTTGCCTTCTCAGCTTCATAAACATAGGATGCTGCAGCAGCCTTGGTAAGCTCGATTTTATCCAGATTAGGTGCCCATTCATCTACTGCTCCGTTGTCCAGTCGGATGGTATTGCTTCCGCTGTTTAACTCTACCTGAATGGTCGTATTCTTTATACTGTTCCAATTGTCACCGGTGCATTTTACCTCCACTGAGCTGCCGCTATTGGCTGTTACATAGAAGCTTCTCTCTCCCTTTAATAAATAAAAGATCTTCAGATTGTAGCTTCCTGCATCCTGTACATATACGGTAAAGGTAACTTTACCATTTGTCTTACCGTCACCACCGATATTTCCTACCATCTTACCGCCGGAGGCCACGCTCTTATCCGTAACGGATGCTCCTCCCTGAATCTTCCCATTTTCTGCCTCATAAACCATATTGCTGCCGGAAGAGGTCGTACCGGAACCGGTTGTTCTGTACTTAATATTGGAAATATTATTTCCGTGGGATACATACTGATCCTTATTCTCCTCAGTCAATAAAGTACCATTCATCTTCACATTGGTAAAGGTAACATTTCTAACATAGGAATTGGCATTAGAGGATCCCTGCACGATACCCTTAAAGTCAAAATAATCATTAAAGGTACAATCCGTAACCTGAATATCCTTCACTGTTGCACCCTTATTATTTTTCTGTAAGGTCCAGATAACAAAAGGTGCTGTACGGAACTGTCCGCTTGTATTTCCCTTATCTAATCTCTGTGATCTGACCTTAATAAAACGGATATCACTGAAATCACCATTACCGTCATCATGCGAAATTGAAATACCTCTATGGCATCCGATAATATCAATATCATTAAACTCAATATTGGTTGTGTTGCCTCTTGCCTGCATGCCGACCTTACAGCCTGCACCATTGAGACCAAAACCTACACAGTTCTTGTACAGATAGTCCCTCATTTCCGCATCTACAATGCTTGCCTTCGGGCAGAAAATATCATCACCTGTGATACCGAAGCAATCCAATACTTCAACACCCTTACAGGAGAGGAAGTCATAACCATCACTGTGAACAAAGTTAGGGTGGTTAAGCATCTTCACATTTCTGCATTTTACATTTTCAGCCAACTGAATGCTGAAGGTCCAGCCGGTAGCATCCTTAACCGTCACTCCATCCAGCACAAAGTTCTTTGCACCATAACCGTCAATGATTCCCTTTCTGAAGTTATCATAACCATCCGCCTTACCATTGCTGCCCTTTTCAACCAATACAGTTGAATTGGCATCAATCACTCCCCGGCCAATGATCTGAAAGTTTTTAGAATCCTTCAAATCAATATTTCTTCTTCCCTGTCTGCCGTTTTCACCGGAATCATCCCATTGATAATCATTTCTGTTGCCGGAGCCTCTCAAAAAAGCACCTTCATCCAAATACAATGTTACATTATCCCGGGCATCAATATATACAAACTTATATACACCTGCCGGCACATATACAGTACCGCCGCCCTTCTTGCTCATATCATCAATGGCCTTCTGAAGAATGGAGGACACATTCTTATTGCCTGTTTTATCTGCAGAATAAGGGGATTTTGTAATATCAACCACTGTTTTTCCGTCAACAGCAGGCTTTGTATAGGTCTCCTTCGGATCTGCCGCAATAACAAGCATATCTGACTCTCCGCCTGCCTTCAGCTCCAAAATAATATATCTTGAGCCGTCCTGCTTTAAGGAAAAGTTCAATTTATTTCCTGACTTGGTTGCCTTCATATTGTAGCTGTGCGGGCTCAATTCATAGCTGGAAATGTTTCCGTTTTTGGCTGTTACTTCAAAGGATGCCGTTCCCTCATATGCAATATGGGCATAGCTGTATGTACCTTCATAATAATCCACCACATCTACACTCTTTCCATCTACCTTAAGTGAAAAGTCCGTACTGGTTTTTTCATAGGATGCCTTATCATAGGCGTTGAAATACGATGCAGCTTCCGCTTTCATGCTGCCGCCTGCAAAAACTGCTGCTGCCACTAACAATGCTGTTGTCAGTGCATTTGTCCATATCCGCTTAATCCCTTTCATGTGATCTCCTGCTCTATACCCTTCCTTATTTCTTTCTAAGCTCAATCTTGTCTAAATTAGGTGCCCATTCATCCACTGCACCATTATCCAGCCTGATGGTATTGCTTCCGTTATTTAACTTTACTTCTATGGTCTTCTTTACCACCTTATTCCAATTGTCACCGGAGCATGCTACCTTCACAGAGCTTCCTCCGTTTACTGTACAATAGAAATTACGGTCACCCTTTAATAAATAGTAAATATCCAAATAGTAGGTTCCCCCTGCAGATACATTTACCTGGAAGGTAACCTTGCCGTTTGTCTTACCGGCGCCGCCAATATTTCCTACCATCTTGTCTCCGGAAGCAATATCCTTGGTTACAACTTCTGCACCACCTGCTACCGTTGCCTTCTCAGCTTCATAAACATAGGATGCTGCAGCAGCCTTGGTAAGCTCGATTTTATCCAGATTAGGTGCCCATTCATCTACTGCTCCGTTGTCCAGTCGGATGGTATTGCTTCCCTTATTCAGATATACCTGAATGGTCTTGCTCTTCACTGCATTCCAATTGGTTCCGGAGCATTCCACCTTCACATTGCTGCCGTTATTTACTGTTACATAGAAATTTCGATTACCCTTTAGTAAATAATAAATCTTCAGATCATAGGTTCCTGCACTAGGTGCTGTTACCTGGAAGGTAACCTTACCATTTGTCTTGCCATTTCCACCGATATTTCCTACCATCTTATCACCGGAGGCAACCTGCTTTGTCATGATTTCTGCACCGCCTGCCACTGTTGCCTTCTCCGCTTCATAGGTCAGCACAGAAGAGCTTGTAGTGCCGGAATCCACCGGATTCTTAGAAGTGGCGGTATAATTTTTCTTATCCTGGTATACCCTTATATAATCTACCTTCATGGTATGAGGGAATTTACTGTTGTCAATATTATATCCGGGCCACTCACCGCCTACAGCTACATTTAAGAGCAAAAACTGCGATTTATGAAGCTCATCGGTACCGCCGGAATTGCCGCCGATATAGATTTCGTGGTATTTTTTGCCATCCACAAACATTCTGATATACTGATCATCCCAGTCCAGTGTATAAATATGGTATTTGGTAATATCAAAAGTAGAGGAGCTGTTTCCATAATTTACATGGCCGTTATTGTCCCAATGGGTTGTGCCATATACCTTATTTTCGTCATTGATAGCCTCTAATATATCGATCTCACCGCATTTGGGCCATCCCACCGTTCCTACATCCTGACCCAGTGCCCAGAACGCAGGCCAGATACCTGATCCGGAGGGAAGAGCAATCCTTGCTTCCACATGGCCATATTTGAAATAGAACTTGTTCTCTGTTTTTAATCTTGCCGAAGTATAGGCGGAACCATTATAGGACTCCTTCAATGCTGTAATATGCAATGCACCATCATGTACAGATACATTTTTTGACCTGTCCGTATAATATTGCTGCTCATTATTTCCCCAGCCCCAGGAACCGGTTCCTGTTTCACAGGTCCACTTTGAAGAATCAATGGAATTGCCGTTAAATTCATCACTCCATACCAATGTGGAATTGGATGTTGCTGCTTTAGCCTGCGTTTTCGGGATAACTGCTGCCACTGATGCGCTCATTGCAACTGCAGACACAATTGCAATCACCTTTGTTACGAAAACATTGCACTTACATTTGGATATACTCATACTCACTTTGCCCCTCCTATTTTAATGTAGAATATGAAGTCACAGACGACTTTGAGTCATATTGTATCAAAAGTGCATATTTAAGCGCAATAGCGAATTATTTTTTTGTGCAAAGTGACGTTTTTAATTGATATGTCATTCTAAAAGCATCCCCTATTTTGGTAGAAACCACCAAACGGAAAACGTTTTATTTCCTGTTTTTTCCTCATGCAGCCGTTTTTTCACCCTGCTGCAGCTCATACCCTGTTATTTTATGTTACCTGCTACAGCTTCTTCCTTACTCTTCATACTCAGCCAGATCGACAATCTGTTCCATGGGGATCCTGATACCACTGTCCATTACCACAAGCCGACTGATCTCATCTATCTTTCTTATTGTCCCAACATCCGTCAAATATGCTCCGCCGCTTTTTAAGGCATCCGGTTTGAAATATGTGACAGATACATGACCTTTTTCCTGCAGATGCCCGGAAATCTCATAAAGCTTCCTGTTGATCCTTTCAATGGCTGTTTCATCCAGTGTTATCTTTTCCTGCGTCACTCTTGCCGTCTCATCTATTGCTTCCTCATAACCATTGAGGGCTGCAAAGGGTGCAAACTGTGCCGCTCTGTCATGAAGTGACATATGCGCATGCTCTGTTGATCTGTGGTGGGGCAGATTGATAATATCATCATACCTATGCTCCTCTTTGTAATAACCGCTCACGCCTTATGTCCCCCTATCTGCCCATTCCTTTCCCTGGTCATGGCTCCTTCCTCGAAGTTCATGCCCTTAAGGATTGCATTTCTCCCGTATTTTTTCTGAATATCCAAAATGGCATGCTGCATCCTTTTCTCTTTCTCGCGTGCCATTTTCTCCTGCTTCTTTTCCTGTTCCAATGCAGCATAATCCGTAAACAGATCCAGCTGTTCAAAGGTTGTTTCTTCTGCTTCCTCC
>CAYXQG010000102.1:0-6736 GCA_964467405.1 uncultured Acetatifactor sp.
ACTTGATTATGTTGTGGTTCATGAGCTGTGTCATATTACACACATGAATCATTCCAAAGACTTTTGGAACATGGTTGCCTCCATCCTGCCTGACTATAAAGAAAGCCGCGACTGGCTGAAGGAACACGGAAGTGAGCTTACCATTGAGCATCATATGCTTCGTTTGCATATTCTTTAAAAAATAAAAATCCCGGACAGGATCCTTTTTTCTCTTCGCTTCAAATCTGAAGGAGAAATGTTTCCTGTCCGGGATTTTCTGTTTTATTTAGCTGTTCTCATCTACATAGAGCTGTACACGGTTCTGGATCAGACCCGCCACTTCCTTTGCACTCTTGTCTCCTGAGAAATAATATGCAGCTTCTTCATTAACAATATTAATGATATTGTCATTGTAATAGTATCTTCTCGTTACAGAGGAAATAAAATCACAAATTGCATCTGCTTCTTCCTGTGAGAACGGATCCAGAATAATTTCCTCCCCGCTGATATAATATGTGTTGTCATATTCTACCTTATTTCCCTCAGCATCAATCCAGTAAGGTCTCTCAGTCGACTCCTTTGCCTGTTTTTCAAGGGCCTTCTTTGAAACAGGAAGAGAATACAATTCATCACTTTCCTGATACTCATCAGTCAGATAATATCTTAAGAACTCCCATGCTCCGTCCTTTACCTTAGAGCGCTCTGAAATTGCATACATATAGCTGCCTGGCTGGATAATGGAGGAATTACCTTCCACTCCCGGGAATCCGATAAATACTGCCTCATCTCCAAGGTTTCCATGGAGCTGGTATACAAGATCCTGGATTCTGTAGATATACGCATTCATAAGGACTGCTCTATTATCACGATACTGGCTTTCCTCAAGCTCCCAGTCATAATCATCCCAATAATCATCACTGTACTCTGTAGCCAGACCATTCGCATACTCAAGCATTGCTACAAATTCATCCGTATCAAAATTACACTTACCTGTGTTCACATCAACAAAGTCACTGCCGCAATACTGCATTACATAATAAATGAAGCTGTCGCGTAAAAGCTCAGAGTTGCCAAACGGTTTTACATCCTCTTCCAAGGTACTCATGAACTGCTTAAACTCACTCATTGTCCATCCTGTTCTGTCACCAACCAGAGATTTCTTGGCAACATAGGTCTGAACGTTGAAATCAGGAACTAAAGTATATAATCCGCCATTTACAGAAAATGCTTCCCATACATTAGTCAAAAATTCCTTCTGGGATAATTCCTCATCAGCTGCGATCATTTTTTCAATATCAGCAAGCAGTCCCTTATTTACCCAGCTTGTGATATCCTGACTGCTATCCACAACAAGGATATCAGGCATCTTACCGCTGATGATATCATTATTCATTTTCGTCATCGCAGTCTCATAATCACCTGCATCCATGTAGGAATTGATGGTGATACGATACTGGCTGTTTGTCTTATTGTAGTTAATGACACGGCTCTTAATATCTCTTCCCAGATAGAAGCAGCCCAGTGTGATTGTTTCCTTATCCGGAATATCTGCAGGATCTACATAAGTAAATACTGCTGTGTGGGTGGAATAATCCATCACATCATCATAGCTTGCAATAAAGGTTTTATCATCAATGATATTTACATTGTTTAAATTATAGGTTGCCAGATCTGAATTGATAAAATCCATGACCTTGGTAGGTTCTGCATCTCCCAGATTGTAAGTATAGATACCCATGGAATTGCTCAAAAGCAAGTCAGTTGTAGTACCTGCGTAAATACTGTAATTGGTCAGATTGCCCGCTGTTTCCTGTGCTTCTCCAAGCTGACCGGTTGCCGTATCAATCTTGCTCAAATAAACCTTCGTCCACTCATTGTTGTAGCTGGTCATATACATGGAACCATCATTCTTAACCAGCACCTGTCCGCTGTACATGCTGTCCGGAACCTGAAGCTCCACTTTGCCGATCTCATTGCCTGCGTTGTCATAGGTAAAGAGCAGGTTATCTCCGCCTATGATAATAATATTTCCTGCTTCATCCGAAGTAATATTCTGTGCGTAAAAATAACCGCCATCCTCAGGAGTTACGTCCTTTTCCCAAAGAAGTGTTCCTTCTGCATCCCATCTCATCATACTCATGGTATTTTCCCAGATGGAATTTTCCGGATCACTATAATCCTCATGGTACATTTCGTAAACTACTACAACAGAACCATCTCTCAATAAGGTAGCATTGCTGATATAACCGCTTTCAGAACCGATTACATTGCCGTTCTCATCATATAATTCTCTATATCCGCCGGCCTGCGTTTCCAGTCTTGTTGCCCTAAAATCAGAACCATCCATATTCACAGCCAGCACATAATAGGCAGGTCCTTCATAATCATCCATAACCGGGGTATCTAACATAATACCATCATTTTCCATATATGGAACGGGTTCTCCGACACCAGTTTCTCCCTCTGCTATTGCAGAATCTGTTTCAGGTGGTGTACCTCCATTCAAGAAGATATCTACCTCATTATTATAATCCTCTACCAAGGCATATACTCTGCCGTCAACAAACTGCATATCGTACAGATGCATATTATCCAGAGATACACCCATTTCAATATCCTGGTAAGAATATACATACTTTTTGGCTTCTGAATCTGTTTTTACGGAATTTGTTTTGTCACCATCCGTTTTCTGGTCACCATTGTTATTATTGCAGGCTGCAAATGATAATACCATCAGGCCTGCCAGCAGCATACATAGTGCTTTTTTAAATTTCTTCATTCTCATTCCTCCTCATACTCTTTAATATCCTGCCATTCGTTGCTATGTCTGTATTTTTTCTTTTCCTTATGCCGCAAGCGCATTCGCTCCGTGAAACGCTCCAGCTTATCCTTCAGCCAAAGGCTTACGCCCCTGACAGTCCATGTTTTGTTCCGCCACCAAAGAATACACAGCACAGCTATGATTCCCAGTGCAAGAGTTAAGAATATCAATTCAAAAATCATAAGCAGGCTTACGATATCCTCATATGCCCTGGCTACATTTTCCCAATAAGGATATATGATTGCCTTTCCGTTCATAGAACGTGAAGAAAACTGCCCTATCCTTTTTATTCTGTTCCATGTACTGTATCTGGTACTGTTCTCAATAATCTCTGCTTCATTCTCATCTACGCCGATGGCACCGGTCACATATTGATATGCATATTCCTTCACAGGATTCGGCATAACAATCTCATAATGGTTGATTCCGTTGTTCGTTCCATACTTACTTAGGGAATCATAGGAAACATATACCATACTGCCGTCCAGACCGGCTGCTTCATAAAGCTTTCCTCTTTCCTGCCTGATCACACCGGCAACCACATGGGTAACACCCTTTATTTCCACATACTGGCCTGCAATATCCGTAGATCCGAAAAGCTTCCATGCAGCATCCTCATTTAATATGACATAGTCCTGCATCAGATCATTCCCCGAAAAATAGGAGCCTGATAAAAGTCTCAAAGGATGAAACAGAAAGAAATCTCCTCCGATGCCTATTGCATCCACATCCACTGTAGCCTGTTTACTTGTAATACTGATCTTACCATCTGCACTATATGCATCCGTCACAAGCCTTGCATCCTCATTTTCAGATTCCGAAACAATGGAGGCTTCCTTTAATGCATCATCCAGATTATAATAAAAACCCTTCAGCTGATCCGGCATGATCTTGGCATTCACAGAGAAGAAGCAGCTTACCTGTGCCACATCATTTTTTTCACTCCAACGTTCTGCCATCTGCTGGGTGTCAAGCTTATTAACCAGGCTTTGAGAGATACATTCCAGCACACCGGTCATAAGCAGGGATATGATACAGATCAATACCCATACCATTCGGCGGACACTGAAGCGTATATTTATCTTCCTCATAATCACTCCACCTTAATTTTCTGATAAACGCACCTGCTGTCCCGCTTCTACAGGCTTGGTCGAAGTTGTGATCACATACTCCCAACCGTACAATGCACCGGTAATTGCTGAATAAGTATCATCAGATGCCACTACCTGTACATCCACACGACTTGCTATATAACGGTTGCTCAAAGGAGTGCTCTTTGTTTCCACGATCAGGATAAATTTACCATTATTATCCTCACGAATTGCACTGTTTGGCACAACCAGATCATATGTAGCACTCTTCTGTCCTACAGAAACATTAATGCTCTGATTTGCTACAAGATTATCTCCTGTCACATCAAAGACCAGTAATTTATTCTCAGCAGGATTGCTGGGATCGGGTCTGATGGTCTTTAAAACAATATTTACATTATCATATCTCCAGGAGTTGACCGGCTCTGCAATATCTCCTACGGAAAGTCTCTGTGCCTGAGCGTTGGTTACAGAAAAGCTCATGGTATAGCCTTCTCCCTGTCGCTGCATGTTAAACAGGATGCCGTCTGTTGGTGTTTCCAAGCCTGATTTCACATTAATCGCCATGATCGTACCTGCAATAGGTGCGTATATCTCGCTTCCTTCTGTCTCCGCTTCCAGCTTTTTAACCTCTTCCCTGGCATCAACGATTGCCTCGTACAGGGTATCCAGATTCATCTGTGATTCAATATCGCCCGTCAGCTTGTTAAGCTCCTGTTCCTTCTCTTCCAATATTTTCTGCTTTTCAGCAAGAATCTGATTATATTCGTTCTTATTGATCTTGATCAGTGAAAGCTGTCTTTCCAGATTGTTTATGGTAATACTCTTGTTAGCATCAGCCTCTGCTTTCTTGGCAGCAAGCAGCGCAGATACTTTGTCATACTCAAGCTGCGCTGTTTTTTGTGTGATCTCTGCCTCTGAAACAGCCAATTCCTGTGCAAACTTCTTTTCCTTTAACTGTACTAACAGCTCTGTATCACCGCCGCTGACAGCGATCTTACTTTCCTCCAGAGCGATCTCCTTCTCCGTAATATCAAGCAAAGCCTGTGCTTCACTTAATGCCATATCTGCAGCATCCAGCACTTTCTTTGCCTCATTGACTGCCTTGGTCTCCTCTGCGGCATTGGCATTTTCACCATTAGTAATGCTGATCTGCAGTTCAAAGGCTGCTTCTTTCTCTTCCCAGATTTCCACATCTGCAGAAGCTGCCTCTACATCAGCTCTCGCTGCTGTAATAGCTCTCTGGATGGCCAGGATCTGATTCTTATAGTTTTCGATTGAATTACTGCTTCCTGCTGCGCTCAGATTACCGTCCAGCTGGCCCTTTAAAATTGCCTGATCATATGCTAAGGTTGCTGACTTTAATGCATCCTTAGCTGCCTCCAATTCCGCACTGTCTTCTGATGACAATATACAAAGAAGCTGTCCCTTTTCTACCTTATCTCCTACAGATACTTCAATAGAATCCACCTTACGCACCTGTTTGATCTTTACATTATACGGATCCTGGCTTTCAATGACACCGGTTCCACGAATCTTTGCTGTTACACTTCCTGACTGTACATATTGTACTGCTACCTCAGGCAGGGAATAGTTCATAATCGTATTTGAAAAAAATGTCAATATCAGCATAATGGTCAGAAAAACGATTGCTGCTGTTTTCACCCATTCTTTTCTCTTTCTGCTCTTCTCTTCCATGTCTTACTATCTCCTCGTAATATTTTTATGTGAAGAACGCTTCCGCGTTTTATCCTTTAATACCGCCCTGATAAGTAATACCCTCTACCAGGTACTCCTCACCATAAAGAAAGACTAACAGGCTGGGAACCATATATATAGTTGCTACTGCAAATGCAAGCCCTACCTCACCTGAATTTATCTTGCTCAAAAATACAGATAAAGGATGTTTTTCCGGATCTGATAACAATATCAACGGCTGTTCCACCATATTCCAATAATCGATAAATACTAAAATGGCTGCAGATGCCAATGCACCCTTACACAGGGGCAGACAGATTCTTCTAAAAATCTGCCACTCGCCGGCGCCGTCTATCTGCGCCGCTTCTATTACCGATACAGGTATCCTTTTCATGAACTTCGTCAATAAGTATACTGCAAACGGTGACATGATGCCCGGCAGCCATATGGACCAGTTTGTATCCAGTATATTCAGCCAGTCTGCTACAAGATAATTGGGTACCAATGTTACCTGATATGGCATCAGCATCAAAATAATATATGAGAAAAATATGATCTGCCTCAGTCTTCCATTATATCTTGCAAATCCATAGGATGCAAGGGATGCTACTGTTAATTGAAATATAACGATTGGTCCTACCAGAATCACGGAGTTCCAAAATTTCAGTAAATATTCCGGACTCTTAAACAATACGGTTATGTACTGGCTAAAGGAAACCATATCCGGTATAAATTTTAAATTAACTGTTTCTGAGACAAATACCTTACCGCCGCTTTCCGTCGTAGCAAATATCGAACCGTAGTTTGCCGAAATTTCCGTAGCTGACATAAAGGAATTGGTAATTGTCAGCACGATCGGTGCCAGAAATAATACGGCAAATGCTCCGGCGATCAGAGTTACGATTGCAGTCTTGACCACACTGCCGGCCCGCCTCTTAACAGCTGCTCTATGTGCCCGCTTCTGGAAAGCTGATGGGGACTGATCCTTCTTTTTCATCCTTCCACATCCTTTCCGAAATAATTTTCTACAAAAAATAGTATACCTATAATGACAATCATTACCAAAGACATCAGCACTGCTGCACTGGAAAGCTTCTGGTAATCTAAGTTCTTAAAGGTATTATTCATAAAATGCTGCAGCATATAC
>CAYXQG010000103.1:0-6725 GCA_964467405.1 uncultured Acetatifactor sp.
ACCCTTACCGGCCTGATATTCACTTCTTACGGTATGTCCGGGTCCCTTAGGTGCGATCATGGTAACGTCAACATTCTTAGGAGGTACGATCTGACCAAAATGAATATTAAAGCCGTGAGCAAACATTAACATATTACCCTCTTCAAGGTTTGGCTCAATATCCTTCTTGTACATAGCTGCCTGCAACTCATCATTGATCAGAATCATGATTACATCAGCCTTCTTAGCAGCTTCTGCTGCAGTATATACTTCAAATCCCTGCTTAACGGCCTTATCCCAAGACTTAGAGCCTTCATAAAGACCGATAATCACATGGCATCCGGACTCCTTAGCATTTAATGCATGTGCATGACCCTGGCTGCCGTAACCGATGACAGCGATTGTCTTTCCGTCCAACATAGAAAGATTACAATCTTCCTGGTAATAAATTTTTGCCATTTTAAATTCCTCCGTTTATGTAATATAATTTATAACTTGATAGGTTTCCCTAGAGCTAACTGAATTTATCCTACTCGTCTATATGTATCACCTTGTCCATACCTCTGCTTAATCCGGCAATACCGGTACGGGCCAGTTCCAGAATCTCATAGCCATCCAAGAGACCCAGGAAGGCTTCTATCTTCGCCTGATTTCCTGTTAATTCTACAATAAGGCTTTCTTTTGCTACATCCACAATCTTAGCACGGAAAATATCAGCAACGGAAATAACGCCCTGACGCTTCTCTGCACTTGCTCTCACCTTGATCAGGGCAAGCTCACGGTATACACTGTCATCCGGAGTAAGCTCCTTAATATCCCGGACATCCACCAGTTTACTGACCTGTTTTTCAATTTGTTCCAGAACTACATCATCACCGCTTGTAACGATGGTGATTCGTGTATATCTGGGATCAGAAGTCACACCCGCTGTAATGCTTTCAATATTGTAACCGCGTCTTGAGAACAGACCGGATATACGGCTTAAAACACCTGATGTATTATCTACCAGTAACTGAAATACTTTTTTCTGCATATATACCCCTTTCTGTTTATCTTCCAAACTATATAGACCGAATTTTAGCACACTAAAGTAATGATGTCAACAAGTTTTATTCATTCTCCATACATTTAGATAATGCCAGGGTTCCTGTGCGTGCGATTTCAACAATACTGATGGACTGCAGCATGGTGATCATCAATTTGATCTTCTCCGGCGTATCACAGATCTGGATCATCATATAATGCTTTGACATATCAACGATCTCTGCCTTCATGATCTCACAGATTTCCATGATATCACGACGATTGCTCTTATTATATTTGATCTTCACTAACATCATCTCTCTGCTGATGCTGCGGCTTTCCGTAAAGGTTTTTACTTTAATAACATCGATCTTCTTGTTCAACTGCTTTTCAATCTGTTCAATAGTCCGCTCATCGCCGCTGCTGACGATGGTCATACAGGATACGTTAGGATCATCTGTTTCACCTACTACCAGACTGTCAATATTAAAGCATCTTCTTGCAAAAAGACCGGCCACCTTGCCCAGTACACCGGCACGGTTTTCCACTAAAACATGATAGATTCTTTTCTGCATATTCATGGCGTACCTCCTATTTTACAAGATCCATGGGATCGATCAGACATTCCAATAAAACGCTTTCATCCGAAGATAAGAAAGTATCAATGACCTGATCAGCATTTGTCATGTTCTCAAGGATCTGATACTTCATGTCATAGGCTGCTGCAATTTTATCCAGTTTCGGACTTCCGCTTAAGTCTACCACAGAATAATGATCCTTATAGGTATAATGTTGATACTCACGTACCATACCAAGATAGTTATTGCGAAGCACAATGATCTTTACCGGTACATGAAATTGCTTCATGGTAGCGAGCTCCATCATTGACATCTGGAAGGAACCGTCACCGCATACTGCAATAACCTGTCCGGAAGGGGCAGCAAGCTTTGCACCCAATGCAGCAGGAATGGAATAACCCATGGTACCCATGCCTCCGGAGGTAAGGAATTTACCATTTTTAACAATATGATAACCACAGGACCAGATCTGATTCTGTCCTACATCTGCAACATAGATACCATCATCCTCCATTTTTTCGGATAATCTTGTAATAAATGCAGCAGGATCAACATAGGCCGGATTGGGATTTCTTTTAGGCTCCATGGTTGTCTTGTAGCTTCTAAGGGTTTCTAACCATGCCTCATGTTCACAATTTAATTCACCCTCTAATAATTCTCCGAAAATATGCTTTGCATCGCCTACTAAAGGAATGGTAGGACCGGCATTTTTACCGATTTCTGCAGGGTCAACATCTATATGTACAAGTACTTTATTTTGCGTGATAAGATCCGGCTGACTGACTGCACGATCTGCTACACGGGCGCCTACCATGATCAATAAATCGGATTCATTCATGGCTCTGTTGGCATATGGCTTTCCGTTATTACCGACCATGCCAAAATACAAAGGATGTTTGGTAGGCATAGCGCCGATTCCCATCATGGTACTGACAACGGGAACATTATGCTTTTCACTGAAGGCACGCAGTTCTTTTTGGGCATCGCTTAACAAAACGCCTCCGCCCACGCAGATAATGGGCCTGTCTGCTTTATCCAATTCCTTTAAGACCTTCTTGATCTGAGCCGTATTGCCCTTTATGGTTGGCTTATAGGTTCTCATATTGATCTCTTCCGGATAGGAAAATTTTGCAATCTGCGCATTCTGCACATCAATGGGAATATCGATCAGCACAGGGCCCTTTCTTCCGGTATTTGCCAGATAAAAAGCTTCCTTAAATACACGCGGGATATCATTTACATCCTTTACCAGATAGCTGTATTTGACGAAGGATTCCACTGCACCGGTAATATCAGCCTCCTGAAATACATCACTTCCCAATAAAGAACTGTTCACCTGTCCTGTGATACATACCAAAGGTATACTGTCTGCAAAGGCTGTCGCAATGCCTGTGATCACATTCGTTGCACCGGGACCGCTTGTTACCGCACAAACTCCCGGCCGTCCCGTTATTCTCGCCATACCGCTTGCAGCATGCGCTGCATTTTGTTCTGTTCGGATCAAAATTGTCTGAATATCAGACTCTAAAATACTGTTGTAAAAAGGACAGATTGCTACACCCGGATAGCCGAAAACATATTTTACATCCTCTTTTTCCAAACATTTAATGATTGCTTCAGCACCTATCATAGGAAACCTCCTGATTATAATAAAAACTTATAGAATCGTAAGCTTGTTACCATATCTGATTTTTATTTATTTTATCATACGCTCATTTTGTAAACAACAAGGTTTTAGGAATTTAACAATCCCAAAAGACGCTTGGCTATCTTGACTGCCTCTGCTGCATCCTTTGAATATCCGTCTGCATGGATCTCCTGTGCAAACTCAGCTGTAGTCACGGCACCGCCGATCATAACCTTCACATCCAGTTTTTCTTTCTTAACAAGATCTACTACCTCTCGCATTCTCTGCATGGTGGTTGTCATCAGGGCAGACATGGCAATGATATCCGCATGATATTCCTTTGCTGCCTGTATAATGGTCTCATTGGGAACATCCTTACCCAGATCAATCACTTTGAAGCCATAATTTTTTAACATCAGTGCCACCAGATTTTTGCCAATGTCATGGATATCTCCTTCTACCGTAGCAATAACCACTACAGGCATATTGTCCATGCTCTCACCTGTAACGAGCTTTTCTTCCAGGATCTCCATTGCATTTTTCATAGCCTCTGCACCTGCGATCAGCTGGGGCAGAAAATATTTCTTTTGTTCAAAATAGTCCCCTACCAGATTGATGGCAGGCAATAAGGACTGATTCAGAATCTCCTGTGCATCCTCACCTGCTGCAAGTGCCTCTTTGGTAAGGCTTATGATACCGTTACGATTGCCTTTTAAAACTGCAGTTTTAATACGTTCAATGTAACTGTCAGAGTTGACCGGTGAAGTCACCTTTATGTCTTTTGTTTCTATACCTATACCGGTTTTATTTGCATCTGCCCTGTCTGTACCGGCATTTTGCTTTGTACCGGCTTTGCTGCTTTCTGCAGGCTGATGGTTTGACGCATATTCAATATATCTTAAATCTGCGTCCTGCTTTGCCAAAAGCAGATCTGTTGCCAAGGCACCGCAAACCAGCATTTCCTGAGAAGGATTGGCAATTGCCATGGTCAGACCCTCTTTGATAGCAAGCGTTAAAAATGCGGTATTTACATAGGTTCTCGCAGGCATACCGAAGGATATATTGGAAAGACCGCAAATGGTAGCAAGCTCCTGTTCCTTACAATAACGAATGGTTTCCAATGTCTCAAGACCTGCATTCTTATTTGCTCCGATCGTGGTCACAAGTCCGTCAACTATAATATCTTCCTTCCTCATGCCAAGCTCCAAGGCTCTTGTATATATTTTCTCAATTATCTCTTTTTTCTCATCCAGATCCTTTGGAAGTCCCTCGTCAGATAAAGGCAGCAGAATAAACATCGCACCATATTTTTTAACGATGGGCAGCAGTTTTTCAAACTTTTCCTTTTCATAGGATACCGAATTTACCAGGGCACGGCCCGGATAATGGCGAAGTGCTGCTTCCAATACGTCAATATGACTGGAATCCAGTGACAGGGGCAGATTGGTAACATTCGGCAGTTCCTCGATACAACGAAGCATCATGGCTTTCTCATCAATGCCACTCATGCCCATATTCACATCCAAAACAGAAGCTCCGGCTTCCTCCTGCTCTTCAGCAAAGCTTAAAACACGGTCAATATTGCCTTCCCGAAGCTCAGCCTGTAATGCTTTCTTGCCGGTAGGATTGATACGTTCTCCCACGATCAGAAAATTACCGTCCAGCCCGAAGGATACGGCTTTACGTTCACTGGTCAAATATCTGATATTAACAGAAGGTACCCTTTCTATAGGCTCCATATCCTGTATCATATGATGCAGCGCCTCAATATGATCAGGAGTTGTGCCACAGCAACCACCCAGAATAACAGCTCCGCAATCTACCAAAAGCTTCATTTCCTCTGCGAACTCAGTTTCTGTCATGGTATAAACGGTCCTGCCGTTCTCATCTACCTGGGGCAGTCCTGCATTGGGCTTTGCAATTAAAGGAATTTTTGTCACCTTGGATATGGCAGAAACAATTTCAGCCATCTTAGCAGGACCCGTAGAGCAATTCACACCTACAGCATCAACACCCAGACTCTCTAAGACAATACCTGCTGTTTCGGCATCCGTACCAAACAAAGTACGTCCGTTCTCTTCAAAGGTAAGGGTCACAAGGATCGGCAGATCACATACCTCCTTGGCTGCAATCACTGCTGCACGGCTCTCTGCCAGGCTCATCATGGTCTCCACAACCAAAAGATCCACTCCGGCTTTTTCCATAATAAGGATCTGTTCTTTATATATATCGATCAGTTCCTCTAACTGCAATGTTCCCATTGGTGCCAGCTGTCGGCCTGTCATAGTGATATCACCTGCAACAAGAGCCTTTCCGGCTGCTGCTTCCTTTGAGTAACCGACTAATTTGGATATCATTTCCTCCTGCTTATCTTCCAGACCATATTCCTGCAATTTAATACGATTTGTACCGAAGGTAGGTGCATATATAATATTACTTCCGGCATCTACATATTTCTTCTGCAAACCGATCAATACATCCGGATGTTCTAAGATCCACTTTTCAGGACAGACACCGCCGGGCATACCTGCCTTCATTAAATTAGTTCCCGTAGCGCCATCTAAAATTAAAAAACCGCCGTTTTCATGCAAATACTGTGTCCATTCATTTTTTCTCACAATTATGCCTCTCTTCCGAATGTATTCTGTAACATTTCACTTTACAACATTAATATTGTAACATGATACCACAAAAATTTTATATATACAAGATTTCATATGACCGTATTTCTGTATAAAATTACATTTCCCGCCACATCAACCTCCCTGTTTCTGCAGAAGTTCTTAATTTTTTCTGAAGTACATTGCCTTATCCCGGTTTCTGTGATAAATTCTAAATATCGTTAGACTAAGGGAGGATATTTATTTGAAACATTTGATCCTATGCATTTTACTCGGCATGCTGCTTACCGGCTGCGGAAATGACCCTGCTATTTCCGGATTTGCCCGAGAAATGAATAATTTTTGTGATAATCTTTATCAGATTGATACAGAAATCAACAGCATTCAAAATATTTCTTCTGATGAAGCAGGCTTAAAGGATGCAACTGATAAACTGTTACATAATCTGGAACTTTTGGATGATGAATTCAAAAAATTTGCAGGCATTGATTTTCCCACACAATATGACTATCTGGAAGAAATTGCTGATGAAGCAGGTGAATATATGACAGAAGCTTTAAAAGCATACCAAAATGCTTACGAGGACGATTATACAGAGAGTATGGAAGAATATGCTCACGAAAACTATGCTCGTGCCTATAAGCGTGTACAGTTTATTCTGGATGTGCTGCATGGCAAAGATCCAAATGCAAAATAAATCTTAAAAAACTCTTAGGTACAGGAGCTTATGCCCCAAATACCTAAGAGTTTTATTTTTAATCCTGATATGACAAAGAATGGGAATATCTTTCTCCGTGCTTTAAATTAGTTCTATCCCAAAGCATAGCAAGAAAATATTTTTGATAATACAATTCAAAAGAATAATTCCCATACCAATACCAAGGGATACTATATCAT
>CAYXQG010000104.1:0-6711 GCA_964467405.1 uncultured Acetatifactor sp.
CTTGAATTTGAGTTTCAATTTTTTGGCATTTTGCTTGCATAAGTGTATAAATAGTCAGCAGCCTCCTTTGTAATTGTCTTTTGACAAAATTTTATTGAATTAAATGATAAGTGCAAAAGTCCGTGAGATTTAAACAGAATGAAAATGATATCGATGTGGTTTGTAAAAATGAAACAGGCAGATTAGCTGAGTCGCCAGGCGTCTGAAAAGAACTGCCGGTGCGACAGCTATCTTTAAGTACATTTTCTGCTTTTTTTAAAATTAACGATTTCTATAGAAAATGGAGGTACGGGCAATGCCACACACAGAAAAGGTAGAACTTGCCGTACTGTGTCTGTTGTATCAGGATGGAAAGCGTTTGGATGCGGTGCCCGTGTACTGCTAAATGACCCAACCACCGGAGATGGAATCTTCCTTGAAAATATGCCGGATGCGTCGGAGGTGATGTGTCTCTGGCGTTTTCTATTGGGATATGTTTATAGTGGGTTTGCTAAATTTGAATTGAACAAAAAGGACAAGTAAGCAGCATACGGTTTGCATTGCCTTGAAAATAATAGGGGAGGTTCCTGTGATGGCAAATGAGAATAAAAAAGATTTCAATGCCATGCTGCATGACAGCAAGGATATGCCCAAGTTTCAGACGATTACAGATAAAAAAGCATAGAAAAATACGGTGGCAGCAGAATGTATTTTGCACCGCCGACAGATTATGATGCCGTTATGAAGCGTGTTCCCAATGGCAAGGTACTCACTGTTGGAAAGATTCGGGAATACTTTGCAATGCAAAGCGGAGCGGATATCTTATGAAAACGACAAAGCACATATTGCCGACAATAATCATTACCGGAATCATAACAGTTACTCTGCTTCTGTTATATCGGGAATCTACAATTATGCGAAAGATAAACGTTGGCAGGAACAAAGTGATACGGCAGAGCAATTAGCGAGTGGAATAGCATCGGAGTTTGAAGATGATGTTGCAAAACTTCATATAATGGAGGCGATACCGCAGAGGAATAATCTTGAGGACAAAGATTGTCTGGATGCATTGTATCCGGATACGGTTCTTCCGACAACGATGTTTTTGAGGATCGATATCTGGTATCCTGACAACACAGTGGTATCAAGCGGAAACAAACGCAAAGTAAATCCTGATATTGTATTTGAAGAAATGGCAGCTGTCGGTGAACAGATGTCCGGACGGACAACAGAAGAAATAAGAAAAACAGCACGGTTTCTGTATAGGAAAGAGATTGATAAACATCCTTCTGAAGAATAAAGAGGAAGGTGCGAGACGGCGAGGCAGAGCCTCGCCGTACCCTTCCCCTCTGGATCAGTGCAGCGGGTAATCCACCAGATATTTTTCCAGCAGGCCGCATTCATCCAAGGTCTTAAATAAAGTATAACGTGTGCGATAATCCTTGGCGCAGTGCATGGAAGTATTCAAAAGGGCATTATCAATACCTTCTTCCTCAGGAGTCAGGTGTGCGTTCAGCGCTTTCAGGGTATTGCGGATACGTTCGTAGTCGGGAAGCTCATTAATAACAGCCTTAATGTCCTCAAAACGTTCCTTAGTTCGCAGAATCCGGCGTTCCTGTTCCTCCCAGGTCAGAAAATCCCCTTCATTTTCCTGTATGATCATGTCAGAATTTTCTTCCCCCCAGGTTTCCTTCATCCAATCAATCCGTGCCTTTCGGTCCATACGCTTTGCTTTAATTGCTTCCATATCAAGTGAGGTCAGATCCTCCGTGGCAAAACGCCGGAAAATGGGCCATACTAACAGAGTGGCAACACCTACGGCAGAACCATGCTGAGGCGGCTTCTTGCCTTGTGCAAGCTGCATCATATCCCAATAATGTGCAATATTATGTTCCACAGAGGCAACGGCTCTGGTATGTCCTACGATCATAATGGTCACACCTGCTAACAACAGTGCTTCTATCAGGATACGCATTCCTTTTTCTGTTTTATGGGCAATCTCATCCACATTGTCAACCAGCTTATTGACAGCATCCGTCACGATTTCACCGCAAACATCACAATAGGGCTCATCATTGATGATATTTCCGATCTTCCAGTCTGCTTTGGCAATATATTTACCAAGCACATCTCCTACACCGGAGGCTACCATGGATAAAGGTGCAGTGCGAAGAATGTCCAGATCACAGAGAATGATCTCGGGACAGACCCCAGCACGATGGATCTTGAGACCGCGAAACAATAAGGGTGCTACAACAGAGGTGTAGCCATCCATAGAAGGCGCAGTGCCCACACTGACAAAGGGCAGCCCGGTGCGGGTAGCATTGACACGGGTAATGTCCGTAAGTGAGCCGGAGCCTACACTGATCAAAAACTCTGTTTCCGGCGAAATGGAGAGCAATACCTCGCCGACGGCAGTTTCATCCGGATCCACGTCGCCCTCCCGAAGAATGCGGCACAGGATAACCCGGTATCCGGCATTTTTCAAAGTAAGCTCTACCTTGCGTCCGGCTGCTTCGTAAGTATTTTTGTCACAAACCAATACACAATGTGTACCCAGTTCTTTTTTCGTAATATAATGCGGCAGCTTTTCAATCAGACCGGTTCCGACATAAATATCCTGTGTCGGCATGTGATGCTCGCAAGGACAGTCACATGCAAGCCCGGAGAGTAAAAGCCTGTTGTCCTGATCATAACTGATGGTGATCGCCATAATATCCTCCCTTTCAAAACAGAATGATTCTAAATAAATTATATTTCCCCATCTTGGCCGGGTCAACTGTTAATAACAGAAAGACTAAGGAAACTGCGGCTTTGATGAATATATATGGAAATATTTACGGGAACATTGAGAATCGCCGGTATAGGATTCCTTTTTTTACAAATACTACTTCCATAGTAAATTTTGAAAAAAGGAGAAATGATAGATGAAAGCAACAGGTATCGTGCGGAGAATAGATGATTTGGGACGTATTGTGATTCCGAAGGAAATCCGCAGGACTCTTCATATCAGGGAAAGTGATCCGGTGGAAATTTTTACAGACAGGGAAGGACAGGTGATCCTGAAAAAATATTCCCCCATCGGAGAAATGACTACCTTCGCCAGGCAGTATGCGGAAAGTCTGGCAAAGGTATCGGGCCATACGGCCCTGATCGCTGACAGAGATCAGTTTATTGCAGCTGCAGGAGGCGGTAAGAGCTTTTTGGGTAAGGCGGTAGGCAGGCTCTTAGAGGAGAAGATGAACAGAAGAGAGGGCCTTGTGGCGGCTGCAGGAGAAAGGAGCTATATTCCTATATGCGACGAAGTGTCAGAGGAGTTTGCACATGAGGCTATGATCCCCATTATCTGTGAAGGGGACGTGATCGGCGCCGTGCTTTTGCTGGAGACCGATCCCAAGAGCAGAATGGGGGAAGTGGAGCAGAAGCTGTTACAGTCGGCAGCCACCTTTTTGGGAAGACAGATGGAGCAGTAGCCTAAGGACAGATAAGACTTGCGAAACATATGGTTAGGGGGTATGATGAAGATAGCCGATATAAGAAAATATGGGGATTACAAAGGAGAAGGGAAGAAAGAAAATGGCAGAATATGTTTTTTATGCACCTACGTTTGACAATGAATTGCAGGTCTGGATTTACGATAGTATAAAAAGGGCTGTGCGATGTGAAAAGAAGCTTGAACTGAAGATGGGAAACTTTGTGGTACTGAATCATGACGGTACGCGTCTGTATGCCGGAAGTGAAGCTTTTGGAGGAGATGGATTTGTTACGGTATTTGACACGACGGATCCTGTAGATCCTAAATTAATGATGACCTATATGACAGGAGATCAGGGACCTGCTTATGTTTCCCTGTCAGAGGATAACAGATATCTGTTGACGGCAAGCTATTTTTCCGGATCTTTATTTGTATATGGACTGGATGAAAACGGATGCCCTGACAGAGTATGCTATAAAGAGAATCTGACCACTTACGGTACTGCATTTCCGAAAAAGAGTGCCGGCCAGGCAGTACCCAGATGTCATTGTATCCGACAGATGCCGGGTACCGATCTGGTATTTGCCTCTGATTACAGCGGAGACAGACTGCTGTGTTACCGTTTAAAGGAAGATGGTTCCATGGAATTGCTGACAGCATATCAGCTTGCCAGAGGTGAGGCGGCAAGACATGTGGAATTTGCACCCGGCAGAACGGACCGTGTTTATCTGAATACGGAATTTATGGGAAATCTGTATGTATTTGAGGTAGATCCGGACAGCGGAAGATTAGAATGCCTGCAGAAGGTCAATGCACTGGAGGATGAGGTGGCCGCAAGATGTACCAATCTGCGTATCAGTAAATGCGGCAATTATTTGTACAATGCAAACAGAAGCAATGAAAATATTTCCGTATTTCGCATTGATCAGACAAGCGGAAAACTGACCTTTATCAATGCGATACCGGATCTGGGAATGGTAAGAGATTTCAATTTCGATCCGGAAAATAAAGTGCTGATCGTTGGCTGCCAGTCTCAGGAAATGGTACGCGTATTTGAAATGAACTGGAACATCGGCCTGTGTGCCCCGTTAAACTGCAGGATCCCTGCAAAGAGAACCACAGGCGTGATCTTCCAAAAGGGTGTTTATAAAGAGTAGAATTATTTGTCACCAATCTGTTCCAACAGCTGGATCTTAATATCATACAGCTTTGCGGACAGGTCCACATGTACCTTGTGAGGATTTGCAAAACGCTTGGTCTCTTCCCAAAGAGTATCCTGTTCCTTTGCACAATAGGCACGGATGTCCATGACCTTCGGAGAGGTATAGCAGCAGGATCCCTTATCAAAAATCTGCTCCAGCAAAGGACGTAAGGTATAGGTGCCGGCCTTCAGACGGGTCTTTTTCCAGGGCTCGTTAGGATCGAAAAGGAGCATGTCCTCTGCTTCGCTGAAGGTTTCCTCCACCAGGCAGATCAGGTCAGCCCGGATCTTTCCGGATTCCTTGTCGTAAATACGATAAATCTTTTTGTTGCCCGGATTGGTGACCTTTTCACTGTTTTCAGAAAGCTTGATCTTGGGAATGAATTTGCCGTCCGATCCCATTACTGCAGCCAGCTTATAGACACCGCCAAAGGAAGGATTGTCCTTTGCAGTGATCATATGGGTACCCACGCCCCAGGAGGTGATGGCAGCACCCTGGGCCTTCAGGGAGTCGATCAGATATTCATCCAGATCATTGGAGGCAGAGATAACAGCATCAGGAAAGCCTGCTTCATCCAGCATGCGGCGGGCTTTCTTGGAAAGATAAGCCAGGTCTCCGCTGTCCAGGCGGATTCCGTAATTGGTAAGCGGTATACCGGCTGCGCGCATTTCTCGGAAAACACGGATGGCATTGGGAATACCGGAATTTAAGGTGTCAAAGGTATCTACCAGCAGAATGCAGGCACCGGGATATAGATCGGCATAGGTTCTGAAGGCAGTATATTCATCCGGAAAGCTCATGATCCAGCTATGTGCATGGGTACCCTTTACCGGTACATCAAAAAGCTGACCGGCCAATACATTGGAGGTGCCGATACAACCGCCGATCATGGCAGCACGTGCACCGTATACACCTGCATCAGGCCCCTGAGCGCGACGGAGACCGAATTCCATGATGCCGTCGCCCTTTGCGGCATAACAGACGCGGGCAGCCTTGGTAGCGATCAGACTTTGGTGATTTACAATATTTAATATGGCAGTTTCCACCAGCTGTGCCTCCATAATGGGAGCAATGACCTTTACCATGGGCTCACGGGGAAACATGATGGTGCCCTCCGGTATGGCATAAATATCACCGGTGAAATGAAAATCGCTTAAATAGTCCAGAAAATCCCTGTCAAACAGATGCAGACTGTCCAGATAGGCAATGTCTTCTTCTGTAAAATGCAGATTTTTAATATAATCGATCACCTGCTCTAAGCCGGCAGCAATGGCATAGCCGCCACCACAGGGATTGTTCCTGTAAAAGGCATCGAAGATAACAGTTTCATTGCGGTCCTTATTTTTGAAATAACCCTGCATCATGGTCAGTTCATACAGGTCCGTTAATAGGGTCAGATTTTGTGAACTCATGCAGATACCATCCTTTCTACAAACAACAGATGTAAAACAATTCCATCATATGCTATCCGGGAGGATACGTCAAGAAGAGAAGCTGTGCGTGACAGTTGTGTATAATCTAATCACTGAATCGGCGTTTATGTGGATAGAACTGCGGAAACTCAGGACAAATCCTTCTTGACAAAGCGAATGGGCAGTTTTATAATCATTAAAAACATATGCAAAAAAAGTGTTGACAAAGAGAGTACATATATCTGAAAAGGTACAGCGAGTCGGGGATGGTGCAAGCCCGGTGCAGAATAGGATGTATGGAAGATCACTTTCGAGCTGCAATGCCGAAATCGGCCGAGAATAGGTATTGACGGATTCCCAACGTTATCGGGAAACATATGAACTATGCTGCATGGCAGGATAGAAGTATGCGTAACAGGTGGTAGCACAGGATGACAGACCTTGCCCTTTTACGGGTGAGGTCTTTTTGTATTAAAAGCGTTGTCAATGTCTACATCCAAAGGGCTGCTTGCAGACCTTTGGATGCGGACATTAGACAACCTGCCCCACATTCGTAAGTAGGGCGACAGCCCGGATTACGAATGTGGGCGGCGATTGCGGGAGAGCGTCAGCGCGGAGCAATCGGCTTTTATCCCGTCCCAAA
>CAYXQG010000105.1:0-6650 GCA_964467405.1 uncultured Acetatifactor sp.
ATGTGGAATAGGAGATAACATGAAGAAGTTAGAATTGGTAAAAGCTTTTGAAGATGTTACTGTTGAGTCCAATATTGACCTGACTGTTGAGATGAACAAACGTGAGGTTGAAAAGGATGTTTACGAGTACGAATTTTTCTTGAACTGGGATGCAGAGCAGGCCAAAGAGGATGGATCCAAGGTAGCAATGCACTGGTTCCTTCCTTTGGTGGATGTACAGTATATGTGGCATCCTGCAACCCGTCCGAGAAGAGTTTTGGATGGTAATTGGAGATTAAAGATCGAGTCAAAGCTTACATATTCTGCGCCGATCGGTGTATTGTTTAACTCTGCTGATATGAATACATACACCTTCGCAACAGATGAAGTAAAGAAGGAAACAAGTGTTACCTGCGGCACCTATGATCATGAGGATGCAATGCATGCAGAAATCTCTATGGGATTAAAGCAGTTTGTTAACCAGAATTCCGACAGACTTCTTGTAAGAGCTGATTTTAGAAAGATTCCTTACTATGAAGTAATCGATGATGTGAGAAAATGGTGGGAAGATGTACTGGATTTAGAACCCATGCCGGTTCCTGATGTTGCCAGAATGCCGGTTTATTCTTCCTGGTATAATTTCCATCAGGATATTAAGGATACCGAGCTGGAAGCAGAGTGCGTAAGAGCAAAAGAACTTGGTATGGATGCTATCATCGTAGATGACGGATGGCAGTGTGAGAATAATGGCGGCGGATATGGTTATACAGGTGACTGGGAGCCGTATGCAGGAAAGATTGCTAATATGAAGGAGCATGTAAAGCGTGTTCATGAGGCAGGCCTGAAATATATTTTATGGTACAGTGTTCCTTATGTGGGATATTTTTCTAAGAACTGGGAGCGCTTTAAGGATAAGGTAATCTATACTGTTGACCGCAGCAATGCAGGCGTTTTGGATCCCCGTTATCCGGAAGTAAGACAGTTTTTGATCGATACTTATGTAAATGCTATGAAGGAATTTGATCTGGACGGTTTCAAATTAGATTTTGTTGACCGTTTCAAATTGCTCGGAGATGCAGAGATGAAGCCGGGAATGGACTTTGCATGCGTGCAGGAAGCTACGGACAGAATGATGACCGATATTATGTTAAACCTGAAGGCGATCAAGGAAGATATTATGATCGAATTCAGACAAAGCTATATCGGACCCGCTATGAGACGTTTTGGTAATATGTTCCGTGTGGGTGACTGTGCAAGTGATATCGCCAGCAACAGAATCGGTACCATCGATTTAAGACTGACCAGCGGTAATACCTCCGTACATGCGGATATGCTGACCTGGAACAATGCAGAGACTGCAGAGGATGCTGCATTGCAGATTCTGAATGTTATGTTTGGTGTTATCCAGTTCTCCAAGATCATTGAAGAGCTGACACCTGATCACAGAGAAATGGTTGCTTTCTGGCTGAAGTTTGCAAGAGAGAACGAAAAGGTATTGCAGGAATCTAAGTTAATTCCTTATGAGCCTCATTTCTTATATCCTGTTGTAAAGGCATATGATGAAAAGGAAGAAATCATTGCAGTATATGCTATGAATAAGATCCTTCATCCTGACTTTGCCAAGGAAAAGATCCAGGTGATCAATGCCTCCAAGGAAGCGGCTGTTTATCTGAAGGTTGAGCAGGATACTGAAGTGAAGATCCTGACCAGAGACTGTAAGGGTCATGTAACCGGCGAAGAAGCCGTAAGTTGGAAGAAAGGCGTTGTACAGGTTTCGGTTCCGAGAAGCGGACTTTTAGAAATAACGAAATGATTTCATAAAAAAACGAATTTTGTTCATAGTCTATTTTAATCTTAAGTGTTATAGTAGTAATGTTAAAAAGATTAATAAAAAGTCTTAAGAGACTTTAAAAAATCTTTAGTATTAATTAAGATAAGGAGTGAAAATATGTCTAAGAAGAAACAGGCAAATATGCCTACAGACGAATTGGCATTAAGAACACAGGCGATGAGCCGCAGACTTATGATTAAGAAGAACATCCCTCTGTTCATCATGCTGATTATCCCTATATTGTATTTTGCGATCATGTGCTACGGCCCTATGTTTGGTCTGGTAATGGCTTTCCAGAACTTCCGCCTTGCAGATGGCCTTTTGGGAAGTAAATGGATCGGTTTGACAAACTTCAAGTTGATCTTCAGAACCCCTAACATGTACAATATCATTTTAAATACCTTGAGATTGGGTATTTTGCAGGTGGCGATTGAGTTCCCGTTCCCGATCATCCTTGCAGTTATGTTAAATGAAATCACATCCAAGAAGTTTAAGAAGTTCAGTCAGACAATTCTGTATCTGCCTCACTTCTTCTCATGGGTAGTATTAGGTGGTATGGTTATTACCTTCTTCTCTTACCGTGGACCTGTTAACCAGTTGATCAAATTGGCAGGCGGCGAGCAGATCGGTTTCCTTACTCATGCAGGATCATGGATGGCAATCTTCCTTGGTTCCGGTGTATGGAAGGAAATGGGTTATGGCTCCATTATTTACCTGGCAGCCCTTACTTCTATCGATCCTACTTTCTATGAAGCGGCTCGTGTAGACGGTGCTTCCAAGTGGCAGCAGATTACCAAGATTACAATTCCTTGCTTGATGCCAACCATTATCCTGAAGCTGATTCTTGCAGTCGGCGGTGTTGTTGGTGTTGGTTTCGAAAAGGTATTCGTACTGCAGAATGCAGCAGTTTCAAGTATTGCAAACGTAGTATCCGTATTTACATATGAATATGGTGCTCGTGGTGGTAACTATAGTATTGCGACAGCAATGGGTCTCTTTGACTCCCTGTTAAGCCTTATCCTTGTATTGTTTACAAATGCTGTAGCTAGAAAAACAGACAATGCATTGTTCTAATTGGTGAGAAAGGAGGAAAAGAACATGAAACCTAAGAAAATGAAACAGTCCGCTAGTGAAAGAGCTTTGATCTACGGAATTCATATTATTGTATTATTACTGTCTTTACTGTGCTTGATTCCACTTTTCTACACAGTATCAGCTTCCATCAGTACAGGTGCTGCTTTGGACGCAGGAAAGGTATTCTTGTGGCCGGTAGGCTTCAACCTGGATGCATATAAGCTGTTATTAACAAAGCATAACATTGTAAGATATTTTACAAACAGTGTATTCCTTACTGTAGTAGGTACTGTACTCAGTTTGTTTGCGACTATCCTTTGTGCATATCCTCTGTCTAAGAAATACTTATACAGAAGAAAGACAATTTCATTCTTTATCACATTTACCATGTTGTTCGGTGGTGGTATGATCCCTACCTTCTTACAGGTAAGAAACCTTCATTTAATGAACTCTTATTGGTCAATTTGGTTAACCAGCTTGATCAGCCCTTATAACATGATGGTTATGAGATCCTTCTTCGATGGTATTCCTGAAGAGTTGGATGAGTCCGCTAAGATTGATGGTTGTGGTGAATGGAGATTGCTGTTCCAGATTTACTTACCTCTTTCAAAGGCAGTTCTCGCTACAGAGACTCTGTTCTATGGTGTAAGCTACTGGAATACTTACCAGAGAATCATGCTTTATATTCAGGATACCAAGAAGTACACACTTCCTGTATTTATCCAGCAGATCGTATTCCAGCTGCAGCAGTTGGATACAGATACCGTTGATGCAGTAAATGCAGGTATCACTGACGTAGTATCAGAAGGTGTTAAGTCAGCAGGTGTAGTTGTACTTATCGTTCCTATGTTGATCGTATATCCATTCCTTCAGAAGTACTTTGTTAAGGGTGTTACCCTTGGTGCAGTTAAGGGTTAATGCATATTTGATTAATAATGGCTACGAAAGCTGTTATCTGATTACTTGATTAGAATTGATTGATCACAAATGTGGCCGTTTCTATGAAATGGCCACATTTTTTATGGAAATCGTTTGCTTTTCCAAATATATTGACTATCAAAGTTTTTGAGGATGTGGTATTCTGTATATATAGAAAAACAAATGATAGGAGTATGTATGTATCAGGTTATTTTGGTAGATGACGAGGTTTGGTCCTTGATCGGATTTAAAAAGATTATAGAGGAGTGTACAGACAATTTCGAAGTGATCTATGAGACCACGGATTCCGTGGATGCGTTGGAGAAGATCTGTGAGAAACGTCCGGATGTAGTATTTACGGATGTGCGTATGCCGGAAATATCAGGGATTGAATTGATACATAAGGTCAAAGAAAGAGGTATTAATACAGAATTCGTTGTAATCAGCGGATTTGCAGAATTCTCTTATGTGCAGCAGGCTATGCAGGAGGGAGCTGTGGATTATCAGTTAAAGCCCATCGATAAGAATGCTGCAATTGCTGTTTTTGACAGATTGTTAAGTAGACTTGAGAAGAAGAATCGTAATGAAGATCTGGAACTGTATTTTTTATTAAGGGATTCCAGGGAAAGTGTGGCAGATTTGCTACGCTATAAATTTGGAAATGATCTGTATCAGAAATTTCAGGTGGTATTGGTATATTATCATAATTGGGATAATAGCAGGAGACAATGGGAGCTTGGTGAGGATTCCCAGATCATGTGCCTGAGGATAGGTCCCAGAAGAGGACTGTATCTTATCAATAGTGATACGGACAAGACGGATGAGATTTTTACAATTTTGAAGAATATGGAGCAGGAGATCCAGAGTGCTGCACTAAGTCATGTGGCAGATTCTGCAGATATATTTATCCAGTTGGTCAATGAGGCAGAGGGAGCCAATATGGATGTATTTGTAAGGTCTGAGAATCGTATATTCCAGTACAAAAAGCCTCAGAAGCAGATCACCAGCAGAATCGAGGAGGTCATTGACAATCTCTACGGCAGTAAGAAATATCAGCAGATCGAGGAAGTCTTAGCTGATGTACCTCAGTTGTTTATGACCAATAATATGGGTGCAGAGGATGCTCTGAATCTGTATAACAGAACGGCTCTGTTATTAAACCGTCAGAATAAGGGCGGAGAGCCTGTATTGGAAACTTTGGATATTTTTGAATTAACGGAGAGCTTTGCAGATATAGAAGAATTGTGCAGCTATTTGTGTGACTTGTTTTCAACGGAGAAGAATAAGCATACAGGTACGGTAAATGAGAAATTCTATGAGATGCTGCATTATATTGACAGACATTATGCAGAGGATCTGAGCCTGAAGGATCTGTGCAGTCAGTTTTATATTAATATGAGTTATTGCTGTGAGCTGTTTAAGAAACACAGCGGAAAGACTTTTTCACAGTATTTGACAGATATCAGAATCAATAAAGCCTGTGACCTGCTTCGTTATCACGGTGCCTCTGTCAGCGAAGCCTGCGATAAGGTAGGATATAAGGACTATTTTTATTTCAATCGTGTATTTAAGAAGAAGATTGGATGCACTCCGGCCGAATATCGTAAGAATGAAAACCAGGAGAATTAGATCGGATGATCAAGCATATTAAGTTAAAGAACCAATTGTATATATTTGTTCTGGCTACTTTGTGTATGTTTATGGTGCTTCAGCTTTTGTATTATATCAGCTTCAGCACCCTCACTTACCGTCGTGTGGAGGTAACCGCTGAGCAGATGATGGAACAGGCAGCACAGAATGTGGAAGATATGATGACCAGTGTGGAAAGCAGTGCCAGAGGACTCAGCGCGGATGAGTTTGTGCAGGAATTGTTGGTATCACAGGACATTGTAAGAAATTACGAAATATATAAATATGTAAATCAGATAGTCAGTGCAGCCAAATTCTCCAATAGCAATATATATGCGGTATTTTGGCTGGGGGATAACAACCGAAGAATCTCGGATCCTACCCGTGACGATAATGGTATTTTGAAATCCATTACACAGGAGTATGATATTACTTCGGAAGATTTCAGGGTGCCTTTTTATACAGGTATCATTCAGGGTGCAAATAAATATCAATATTATTCCGCATATATTTTCCCGGTATATTCATTTCCCGGAACCGGTATCTTTAAGATAGGAAGCGGTATCATAGCCATGGATATCGGGAGGCTGGAATCCTTGATCAAAATCAATAATATTACGGAGAATTCCCTTTTTGTTATTCTGGATCAGAACGATTCAGTGGTAGTAAGCAATAAAGGGCTTGTATCCGGTACCTTATATGAGGATATTTTCTGGGAGGATAACGGAGAAAGCTTTATCAAGGATACCGTAGAGTATCAGGGAATGCGTTCCATTGCCCAGTGCAGAAAAATTGCAAAGAACGGCTGGAAGATCGTAAGTATTATACCAAGGGAGGAACTTACCTCTGAATTGAATGATACAGTGCAGTATGGTATTTTAGTAGGCTTTGTATGTGCATTATTCATGGTATTTCTGGGACATATCCTGATTAAAAATATTATGGAGCCGATCAATACCATCGTGGCATTCTTAAAAAAGAGTCAGTCCTATGCATTGAAGGAGAGAATAGAAGAACCTCTTTACAATGAGATCGGTATCATCGGATCCAGTATTAATATGATGCTGGATCGTGTAGAGGCCATGACAAGAAAAATCGTTGAAAACCAGACTCTGTTATATGAGTCCAAGCTGGCTGAACAGGATGCGGAGCTTTTGGCACTGCAAAGTCAGATCAATCCGCACTTTTTATATAATACCTTAAATTGTCTCAGTAATAT
>CAYXQG010000106.1:0-6567 GCA_964467405.1 uncultured Acetatifactor sp.
GCAAATTTACAGACATCCATCCACTACTTTGAGTTATTAAAGGAAGCCGGTATCAAGACTCATTATGTAAGCGCAAACGTAGACGATGCTACCATGGAAGTACTTCCCGCAACCGTATTCGGACACGGTCTTGAAGTAATCTGCCGTTTGGTTGCTACCGGAAGCTTTATTCGCAGATATGGCGAGTATATCGAAGACGGTACCGTATTAGAAGGCGGTTATGTAGAGTGTACATTTAAGAACGATGCCAAAGGTGATCCCCTTGTAACAGGAGAAGGTCTTGCAGCACTTGGTGTTATGACTCCTGCCATGTTCGAAAGCATGAAGGAACAGACCTTAAAGATCACAAAGATTGTAGCAGATGATTTGAAATCCATCGGTCTTGACCTTTGGGATATCAAATTTGAATTTGGATATAATAATGATGAAGTTATTCTGATTGACGAAATCGCTTCAGGCAACATGAGAGTTTACAAAGATGGCAAGATTGTTGATCCTGTAGAATTAACAAAATTAATTTTAAACCGCTAAACCGGCGATTAGTCTACTATGAAATATCATAGTAGACTTTTCCTATTAAAATTCACCAGAAATGTGAGGTTTGTATTTATGGAAAGAAAAGTGGGTACAATTTCAAGAGGTATTCGTGGTCCTATCATCAGAGAGGGCGACAATTTAGTTGATATTGCAGTTACAAGCGTTATGGAAGCTGCTGAGAGCGAAGGCTTCTCTCTCAGAGACAGAGACGTGATCGCATTGACCGAATCCATCGTTGCACGTGCTCAGGGCAACTATGCATCCGTTCAGGATATTGCAGATGATGTGAAAGCCAAATTAGGCGGCGGCACCATCGGTGTTATCTTCCCCATCCTGTCCCGTAACCGTTTTGCTATCTGTTTAAAAGGTATCGCAATGGGAGCCAAGAAGGTTGTTCTTATGTTAAGCTACCCCAGCGATGAAGTAGGAAATGCGCTTCTTACTTATGACCAGCTCGACGAAGCAGGCATCAATCCTTATTGTGATGTGCTGACCCTTGAAAGATACCGCGAGCTGTTCGGCGAGAACAAGCATGAATTCACCGGCGTAGACTACGTAGAATACTATTCAAATATCATTAAAGAGGCAGGCGCTGAGGTTGAGGTTATCTTTGCAAATCAGCCCAAGACCATCTTAGATTATACAGACTGCATCGTAACCTGTGACATTCACACCCGTGCAAGAACCAAGCGTATCTTAAAGGCTGCAGGTGCAAAAGCAGTTCTGGGCATGGACGACATCCTGACTGCTCCCGTAAACGGCAGCGGTTACAATGCAAGATACGGTCTGCTCGGTTCTAACAAATCTACCGAGGATAAGGTAAAGCTCTTCCCCAGAGAATGTCAGGATCTGGTGGAAGATATCCAGGCTGAGATTTTGAAGTTAACCGGCAAGCATGTAGAAGTTATGGTTTACGGCGATGGTGCTTTCAAGGATCCTCAGGGTAAGATCTGGGAGTTAGCTGACCCGGTAGTATCTCCTGCTTTTACAAACGGTCTGATCGGTACTCCTAATGAATTGAAGCTGAAATACCTTGCAGATAATGATTTTAAGGATTTAAGCGGTGCTGAACTGAAGGAAGCAATCTCTAAGAGCATCAAGGAGAAGGATTCCAATCTGGTTGGAAACATGGCTTCTCAGGGTACCACACCCAGACAGTTAACCGATCTGCTCGGTTCTCTGTGCGACTTAACCAGTGGTTCCGGTGATAAGGGTACACCTATCATCCTGATCCAGGGCTATTTTGACAATTATACAGATTAATCCATACAAAAAGGATCTGACCATTCCAAATGGTCAGATCCTTTTTTTCATAGAATTTTTATCACAATGATACAATCGATGCGTACTTTTTGCGTACTCTGTCCAGTGCCTCTTCCAATGATAATCCCAGTCTCAGGCACTCTTCAAACTCCTGCATGCTTCCTCTTAGTCCTTCTTGTCGCCCCTCTTGTCTACCTTCTTGTCTACCTTCTTGTCTACCCTCTTTTCGACCTTCCATTCTGCCTTCTTCCAGCATGGCTTCCCTATACTTCATCTCATCAAATTCGTAAATACTCACCTTATACGCCTCCGCTCTGTTTCTACTTAAGAAATCTGACAAAATTCCTTCATTGATGCACTCATCTATTGCTTGCTCTGTTGCCCTTTCTATGGGCAAGATCCCGGCATATTTTCGTACCTTCTCTGTGTAGCTCACATATCCCCTCAGGCTGTCACACTTTGCCAGGAGTGCTTCGTTCTGAGCTGAATGAAACTTTATCATAAAGAAAATATGCTTTAGATAAAGAATACCATATCTATATGAAATATGCAAGTAGGAAGTAGTGTTTTTATTGTTTTAGAATATATGTTATCTTACCTTGTCGCAGCGTACTGTCACACGGCTTTGGCCGCCAAGGGTACAGGTAAAGAGGGTCAGGGGCCAGTCGCCGCCCTTCATCTCTTCGATTGCAGTAGGCTCCAGGATCTCTGTGCCGATTACCTCATAGAAGAATTCATTGCCCTCCATATCCGTAAAGATCACTCTCTCTCCGCCCTTTAGCTGGTCTAAAAGGCCGAAATGGGTCTTGTAATTGTGGGCGGAGATAATCATATTGTCCTTGTAAACAGAGCCTGTGTAGCGGCAGGGAGCCACCTTCAGAGCCGGATAGCTCCAATTCTCAATGATGGGAAGCTCCAATCCTAAGGAAGGGATCTCCAGCAGACCGATATAAGCATAATCACCCAGAATCTCTACCGGCATCTCCATATCCGGATTCTGCACATAGGCAGGCAGCTCCACTATCTCGGCAGGTGTACCGTCGGGCTGCAGGTAGCTCTTGTCAGTGCCCTCCACATAGGTGACCACGATCTGTTCCCGAAGCCTGTCAGCCAGATCCTTGGCACTGTTTCCTGCCCTTGCTTCATCAAAAAGGTTATAGGCTGTCAAAAAAAGGGCCGCTGCGATCAGCAGCAGCCCTGTACATATCAAGATTGTTCCTTTATTCTTCTTCATCTTCCGCTCCTCTGCGTCTGAGTATTCCCAACAGCAAAAGTATCATTCCTGCTGCAGAAAGTGTGGGTACAGGCCACCAAAGCATACCTGTCTGGGGAAGCTTAGGCGGTGCGGTAGGGGGCGGTGTAGGAGTCGGCTCACCCGGCTGCGGTGTAGGAGTCGGTGCCGGCGGCGGGGTGGGTCTGGAATTGTTTACAACCATACGATTTCCCTGCTGCTCCACAACTACGGTATATCCCTGAGGCACTTCCTTTTCCTTTACAGTCCATGTGGTGCCGCCATAAAGACCTGTCCATTTGTGCTTCCAGTTGTTTTCCTTATTCAATACAACAGTATCATACAGCTCTGTACCGTCATACAGCTCTATGGTAACTTCACCGGGACGTCCGCTGTAGTCATCATCCTTCCAAACCTTCAGTACTTCTATTTCCACTTCCTCTGCATCGGAAATGATCTCATCCGGCTTACAGTCTGCCGTTACATCATACTTCCAGATATCACCGGAACCGTCCTCTGCGATCACACGCTTGGGCAGGTCGATGATAAAGGCTGCAGGGGTGATAAACTGTCTGTGAGCATGGTAAATGTCTCCCTCTGCCAGATAAATGCCTATGGGCAGATCGGCAAAAACTGCAGCTCCCTGTGCATCCGTTACAGCCTTATAAGCAGGCTGTATACCATCTGCAGCAATATAACCCTGCAAGGTAGTGACCAGTCTGTTCCAATCTTCCCCTTCCATGCCGGTAAAATCAATGGCATAGCCTGCAAAGGTATCTGCCACGGTAATGGTTCCGTTTGCGGACATATCCGCCACCTTATAAAGGCGGAACTCCACTCCGGGAGCCGGCGTACCGTCCTCTAATGTGAAAGAAACCGTTAAGGACGTTCTTGCAGCAGTATCTATCAGTCCTGCCGCAAAGGAATGGGTGGGCAGCAGCATGAGCACTGCTGCTATACACAATATTAATCTGCAGATTTGTTTACTTCTTGGGCGCATCTGCGTCTCCTCCCTGTTTTTTCTTCTTTTTCTTCTTGGAGCCACTGCCCTGAAGCAGCAGCATGATCAACAGTATCAAAAGGATGGGCACTGCTACAATCGGTGCCACAACCATGGGATCTATCTGCACTGCATCTGCCGTGATGCGTACCACTCTTGCCTCCTCAGCAGTCTCGATCCGATGTCCTCTTACTAACAGACGATGGGTATTGATGCCATAGGGAGTGCAGGTAACCAACGTACAATAATCCTTGCCTTCTTCGATCAGCAGATCCTCCGTAACATACGGCTCCACAATACGGATCTTATCCACCTCATAGGTAAGGACCTCATCCAGAATACGCAGCATAAAGGTATCTCCCACGATCAGATCATCCAGATCCGTAAAAAGTCTGGCACTGGGAAGACCTCTGTGGCCGGAAAGCACCGTATGAGTACTCTCCCCTCCCGTAGGCAGACTTGTCCAGTCCAAATGTCCCACCGCTATCTGCAATACACTATCGGATGTACCATGATAAATAGGCAGTGTTACACCGATGATAGGAATATCAATATATCCCATGACACCGTTTCCGCCTACGTTTAAAAGCTCTGTATATTCCTCTAACTGCTCCTGGGTCAGAATATAACTATTGGGACGGGACAAAAGAGATTCATTATATGCCATGGCAGCATTCCAAAGCTCATTATACTTATCCTCATCCATATTTGCTACCTGCTCGGAATAGCTTGCAATGGCACGGGACTGATGCCAGCTGTTCCACCAGTTACTGAATGAGGGATACAACAATAAGGACAGCCCTGCAAGAAAAATAAGTATCAATATAAAGTTAGTCAATCGTTTTCTCATGTAGGGTTCTCCTTACTGCTGTGGAGCGGAGAGAAAACTCCCTCCGCCAAACACAACAGATCGTCATCTTAATCTATTCAAAGCTTATGCTTCGTAGCTCATGCGCTTTCCGGTAACCATGATCACTGCAGCACCAAGAGTCAACACCATACCTGCCAGGTAGAAAATGGTAGTACCCATACCACCGGTTTCAGGAAGTGAACTACCTTTGTTATTTTCGATAGTCGCACTTACAATACCTGTCGCTATGGTACCATCTGCCTCTTTATCATCAACCGTAATCTTCAGTGCGGTCAACTTACCATAATTCTCACCTGTTTTATCAATGGTTCCTTCTATCTTAAGCTCAACATCCTTTGTTAACAGGTTATATCCTGCAGGAGCCTTTGTTTCTCTTAAGTAGTAGGTTGCAGTATCCAGTCCCTTAATGATAAACTTACCGTCTGCACCAGATGTTAATGTAGTATTTTCAGGCCATGTTATCTTTCCTGTCTCATCTGCCCCGGGAACATCTGCCCAACCTGCCAGTTTACCGCCAACAACCTTTGCGACCTTGGTTTTATCCTTATTTAACAGAACGAACTCTGCATTTGCCAGCTCCGCTTTATTTGCACCGTCAACCTTGTTAACATCCAGCTCATAAGTAAATACAAGGACCTCTTTTTCAGGTGTTTTACCGGTATCTCCGTTACTGTTATGGTTGGGATTATTGCTGTATTCCACGTATACTTTGTTAGGGTTACCTTCTTCACCTATTACTGCCGTGTCCCCTAATTTTGCTCGATAAGTAACTACGATTGTTGTGCCACCTCTCACATCGTTGCACTCTTTCAAATTGGAACATTCAATCAGAATCTCTGTGTTTCCATTCGTATCTTTTGACGTCGATATCTCAAAGTAGCCTTTAATATCCCTATCATTCACTTGAATAGTTACATCATCTTTTCCTGTAAATTCCATGCCCGGAGACAATGTATCGTGGAATGCATAATAATAAGTCTCGTAGTTTTCGTAGTGATCAGGAACTGTACCTGTCAGCGTAAATTCAATGATATCACCGATCTCAGCATCAACAGCTACTGCATTGTCAAAATCAGTTACCACATCTAAGTGTTCGATTTTTGAAATATACTTATCTGATTTGGGAAGGGCATATTTCATCCGCAACTCAATGGCACCCTGATTGGTTACCTGCAACAAAGCAGCATTCTTGGCATTATGTGCATCCTCTCCAAACTCTTCAGTATCAACAAACAAATAGTAACCTGCTTCCAACTCAACTTCCGTAGCGTTATTAGCAATTTGTTTGAATGGTTCAGTTTTACATACCCCTAAGTACTCGTCTGCAACATTGGCAAAAGCCTCTCTAACTGATAGATTATTTGCATACGAAGCCAAAACCTCTGCAACAGCCTTTGCAGTTTCGCACGGTTGAAATATTTTGGTGCCATCCTTTACAAAGCGTTGGTCTTCCTTTAACATTTTTATAAACTTATTCGGCTCAGTAATAGAAGCTCCCCATTCTATATCACCCAGTTCCACTCCGGTCTCTGACTGGGTACCTTTGAAAATCTGATATACATCATAGCTATGTTCTGTCTTATTATTTACAGTTGCAGCAAATACGTTCATACTCATGGTCATGATCATGACCATTGCAAGCACGAAGCTTGCTAATTTTTTCAT
>CAYXQG010000107.1:0-6498 GCA_964467405.1 uncultured Acetatifactor sp.
GCTTACATCCTATCCGGAGCTTCAAAACCAAGTACATCAATACAGGTTTCCAGAATCCGTCTGGTCAGATCCAGAAGTGCGATCCATCCTGCCTTCTTTTCAGGATCCTGTTCACTTAAAATAGGTGTTTCATGATAAAATCTGTTAAACTGGTTTGCCAGGTCATAAATATAAGCACATACCTTGTTCGGAGCACTTTCTTCATATGCAGCCTGCATGGTTGCATTAAACTTTGCAAGCTCCATTACAAGACTCTTCTCTGCACTGTTTTTCACAAGTGCGAGCTCTGCCTTGCTCAGATCACCGCCCTGCTCCTTGTATTTTGCCAAAATAGATTTGATACGTACGATGGTATACAGAATATACGGACCTGTATCCCCCTCAAAGGAGGTGAAGCGTTCTACGTCAAATATATAATCCTTCGCAGGCTGATTGGACAAATCACCATATTTGATAGCTGCCAGTCCTACGATCTTTGCAGTCTTTTCAGCTTCCTGTACATCTACCTCATAGCCCTTTGCTTCACTGTTTTCTTTAATCTTACGAAGCATCTCTTCGTTGATCTCTGAAATCAGATTTTCCAGACGGGGAACGCCGCCCTGACGTGTCTTATAAGGCTTGCCGTCCTTGCCGTTCATGGTGCCAAAACCGATATGCAAAAGCTCTGTTTCCGGTTTTACCAGCCTGGTCTTTCGTGCGCAGCGGAATACCTGTTCAAAATACAGTTCCTGACGCTTATCCGTCAGATAGATCAGTTTATCCGGCTGATACTCTGCCATACGCATCTTGATGGTCGCCAGATCGGTGGTATTGTATAAGGAGGCTCCGTCTGACTTTAAGATCATACAAGGGGGCACTTCCTTGGTATCCGTCTCTTCCTTTACATCCACTACCAGTGCACCGTCGCTGATATAGGCATAACCGCCGTCCTTCATATCCTTTACCATGTCCGGGATCCAGTCATGTGCATCGGACTCACCCTTCCACAGATCAAATTCTACATTTAACTTCTCATAATTCTTCTTTAAGTCAGTCACAGACACACGGATGATATGATTCCAAAGAGCGCGATGGCCTCGTACGCCGCTTTGCAGCTTAAAGGTTGCTTCCATAGCCTTCTCTTTGTATTCTGCATCATCCTTTGCCTTACCGCTGGCTGTCGGATAGATTTCCTCCAGTTCTGCAATGGTAAAGGGAGGCTCTGCAGGATATTCTCCTGTATAGCTCTCATCAAAATACGGAAGCTCCGGATAACGCAGCTGCAGCTCATGGATGATCAGACCCATAGGCTGTCCCCAGTCACCCAGATGAATATCTCCGATAATATCATGTCCCATATAACGGGCGATCCTCTTTACGCTTTCACCGATGATTGCTGAACGCAGATGTCCTACATGCAATGCCTTTGCAACATTGGGTCCGCCGTAATCAATAACGATCTTCTTCGGCTTCTCAGGCTTTTCCAGACCAAATTTCTCAGCTGTACTCATGCCCTCCAGATATTCCTTCAAAAAAGCATCCGTAACCTTTAAATTCAAAAATCCGGGTGCTACTGCCTGAACCTCTGAAAATACCTTGCTTTCTGCAAGCTGTGCTGCTACATCATTGGCGATCATGATCGGTGCCTTTTTGTACTGCTTTGCTCCTGCCATTGCACCATTACATTGATATTCACACAAATCAGGACGATTTGATAAGGTTACTTTTCCAAGCTCCGGCGCATAACCGGCTGCTGCAAAAGCCCTCTGCATTTCTTCAGATATTAGATCAAGAATCTTTTTCATTGCTTTTCTCCTTCTGCCGCTTTGCGGCTTTCTCTGATTCTGTAACACTTTTCCAAGTCATTTCTACTAATATAACTTAAAAACACGTTTATGACAATATCCTACTTTGGCAGAAAGACCATTTTTTTCGTTTTTTTCCTAATTTCCTTCCTCTTCAAACTGCTCCTGCAGCTTTTGACGTTCTCTTTCAGCCTTGGAATAAGCACATCCGCAATAATCCTGTCTGTAAAGACCATACTCTGCCGAAAGCTCTACGGAACGCTTATAACCGTCCTTTTTCTTGAAATCGGAAGGAAGCCACTTAATCTTATATTTGGCAGCCATTTCCTCCCCAATCTCATTTAGCTTGTCGGCATTTTTTAAGGGGCTGATGGTAAGTGTCGTTGCAAAATAATCTGCGCCCTGCCTAACCGCCTGTGCTGCTGTTTCCTCTAAGCGGAGTGCAAAGCATCCTTCGCATCTTTCGCCGCCCTCCGGACAGTTTTCCAGTCCCTTTGCCATATTTAAAAAAAGCTCCGGTCTATAGTCCCCCTCCATAACAGTAATGGGATATCTGTCTTTTCCAGCATTTAATATCTCTATGAGTCTCTTCTGCTCCTCTACCCGTTTTGCATATTCCGATGCTGCCGTAATATTGGGATTGTAATAAAATACCGTGATTTGAAAACAGGTACTCAGATACTCCAGTACATAACTGCTGCAGGGTGCACAGCAGCTATGTAAAAACAGCTTCTTCACAGCATCCCCTCCGGGCAGGGTTTTTAATATTTTATCCAGTTCCTTTTGATAATTTCTCTTATTCATTCCGTCCTTTTTCTTGAAATCGGAAGGAAGCCACTTAATCTTATATTTGGCAGCCATTTCCTCCCCAATCTCATTTAGCTTGTCGGCATTTTTTAAGGGGCTGATGGTAAGTGTCGTTGCAAAATAATCTGCGCCCTGCCTAACCGCCTGTGCTGCTGTTTCCTCTAAGCGGAGTGCAAAGCATCCTTCGCATCTTTCGCCGCCCTCCGGACAGTTTTCCAGTCCCTTTGCCATATTTAAAAAAAGCTCCGGTCTATAGTCCCCCTCCATAACAGTAATGGGATATCTGTCTTTTCCAGCATTTAATATCTCTATGAGTCTCTTCTGCTCCTCTACCCGTTTTGCATATTCCGATGCTGCCGTAATATTGGGATTGTAATAAAATACCGTGATTTGAAAACAGGTACTCAGATACTCCAGTACATAACTGCTGCAGGGTGCACAGCAGCTATGTAAAAACAGCTTCTTCACAGCATCCCCTCCGGGCAGGGTTTTTAATATTTTATCCAGTTCCTTTTGATAATTTCTCTTATTCATTCTCTTCTCCCGCAATAGCTTTATGAAATCACCGGGAAGGTAATAAGCACCTTAAACAGATCCCCGTCAACAAACAATTCAAGGGAGCCGTTCTGCAACTCCACCAGACTTTTTGCAATGGACAGTCCCAGGCCGTTTCCTTCCGTATGCCGCGAACGGTCTCCTCTGACAAAGCGCTCCATAAGCTCCTCTGCGCTGATATCCAAGGGATATCCGGAAATATTCTTAAAAACGATGGTCACCTGTTTTTCATCCGCCTCTACATTCAGATAAACTCTGGTACCGCTTTGGGCATACTTACATATATTATTCATCAGATTGTCAAACACACGCCACAGATGTCTGCCGTCTGCCATGATCTTTACCGGTGTCTGTGGCTGTTTGCAGATAATATCAATATCCCTTTCATACAGTCTCTGTTCGAATTCACCAATGGTCTGTTCCAGAAGAACGCCCACCTCGCAGGGTGTCAGATTGACTTCAATGCTTCCCGTAGAAGCCTTAGAGGCCTCTACCAGATCCTCGATCAGCTTCTTTAAGCGTGTAGACTGACGGTAAAGCACATCACTGTATTCCCGGATCTTTTCATTGTCCGTCTCTTCCTTATTCAATAAATCCGAATAATTGATAATAGAGGTTAGCGGAGTCTTAATATCGTGGGACACATTGGTGATCAGCTCCGTCTTAAAACGCTCACTTTTCATTCTCTCATTTACAGCTCTGGTCACTCCCTCTGAAATGCGGTTTAACATTTCTGCATGAGTCTTAATATCTCCAAACAGACCCGCCGTGGATACCTCGTAATCCAGATTGCCCTCTGCCAGCTTCTTTCCTGCCTCCTGCAGCTTCTTTAACTGAAGCAGGATGAGGCAGAGAAAAGGAACCAAAAGCATTTTCTCCAAAAACCAGAACAAAAGCAATCTCTTCAGGATGTCTGTGTCATGAACGAACATCCCCATTGCACACAGCTGCACAAAGCTAAGCAGGGCAATAGCGCTCACTCCTTTCCAGATTAACGGCAGCTGTCTTAAGATATCCACTGTCAGCCTGACTGCCTTTTTGATCCATCCCCATATAAAATATATCACCGTATTGGTCCATAGATTTCCTGCTTTGATGCGGGCCGAGATACTGATCAAAAACTGGACACCAAGCAGGAAGCATACCGGAAATATAGTGATCATCTCCGGGCATCTTCTCATCTGCGGATGATAACCTACATACCCCTTCCAGCCTATGGCAAGAAGAGCTGTCACGATTACAAATACATCCGTAGGCACCTTTCCAAACACGCCTGCTGTTACCTTATCCGCCCCCTGCTTCCAACCGGCGGCACACATCAGATATGCGAAGCTTCCGATGGCTGCGATCAGGCCCCAGAGTGCTGTCACAGGCATCCATATTTCCAGCATCTCACTATAATCTATCACCCAGCTTTCAATGCCTGCCGTAGCCTGTAAACCATATTTTTCTAAAATACAGGCTCCTGTAAGCCCAGGATCCATCACATAAAACCCTTCTTTTATCATAAAGCTGGTGACGCCGGCTCCTGCAACTGCACAAAAGGTGCCAATTACCAACAATATAAATGCTGCCGTCTTTCCGGGCATCGTGTAACGCTGTCTCCTTTTATTTTTCATCCCCGCACTCCCTTTTCTATTTTATATCCCTGTCCCCAGACAACTTTTAAATATCTGGGTTCTGCAGGATTGATCTCTATTTTTTCTCTCAGATGCCGGATATGTACCGCCACGGTGCCTTCACTTCCAAAAGGCAGGTCATTCCAGACCTTTTCATAAATTTCCCTGGGGGAAAAGACCCGTCCCGGATTCTCCATTAAAAATTTCAGGATATCATACTCTGTAGGGGTCAGACTGATCTCCTCCCCATCCAACGTCACCTGCTTATTGGCATCATTTAATTCAATTCCTCCCAATACCAGCGTCTTTTCCCTGGCATTTCCTCCGCCTAACTTCATATAACGGCGAAGCTGTGATTTTACGCGGGCACTGACCTCCATGGGATTAAAGGGCTTCGTAATATAATCATCTGCACCGATATTTAATCCCAGTATCTTATCCGTATCCTCGCTTTTTGCCGTCAGCAGAATAACAGGTACGTTGCTAAACTCCCTGATCTTTACCATGGCCTGCATACCGTCCATCTCCGGCATCATAATATCTAACAGGATCAGATGAATATCATTCTCCTTTACCTGTTTTACCGCTTCCTTGCCGGTATAGGCTTCATAAAAAGTATATTCCTCATCCGAAAGATAAATCTTTAATGCATTTACAATATCTTTTTCATCATCGCATATTAAAATATTATACATAAGTAGTTTCCTCACTGTTCTGTACTCAGTATAGTAAAAATTTTTTTAAAAATAAATCATCTAAGTTCTTAAGAAACCTTTAAATTTATAAATCAATCATACTATGCCGGGCTTTCTAAATCAATGCTGTTAAGGCCAAATAAACATTTTATCCTGCAAAGCTTATTTGACTTTAACAGCACACGATCTTATAATCGTTCTATAGACATAAAAATAAGAGACGGAACAGGGATACGTCCGGCTCTTCTTATATTCAGGAGCAGATCAGCATGGAAAAATTATTTTATCAGGATACGCATATTATTGATTTTGAAGCGATTGTTACGGACTGTAGGAAGGATAGTGCATCAGACGGTTATTATATTATTTTGGACCGCACCGCCTTTTTCCCGGAAGAAGGCGGTCAAACAGCCGACAAGGGTACCATTAACGGCAGAGACGTGCTGGATGTACAGATCAGACAGAATATCATATATCATCTGATGGCAGACCCACTTCCTGTAGGAAGCACCATTATGGGACATGTGGACTGGAATCGTCGTTTTGACTTCATGCAGCAGCACAGCGGGGAGCATATCCTTTCCGGTCTTATCCATAAACACTATGGTTTTCAGAATGTAGGCTTCCATTTAAGCGACAGGGAGGTTACCATGGATCTTGACGGGCAGATCAGTTTTGAATTGCTGCGTGAGATTGAAGCAGAGGCCAATCGTATTATCTGGGCAAATATTCCGGTAAATGCATACTTTCCTTCCAAGGAGACATTGGCTTCCCTGACCTATCGCAGCAAAATAGAAATCGAAGGAGACATACGCATAGTGGAGATCCCCGGGGTGGATGTCTGTGCCTGCTGTGCCCCCCATGTATCTTCTACCGGAGAGATCGGCATCATCAAAATAAATTCCGTACAAAGCCATCGCGGCGGTGTTCGTCTGAGTATTCTCTGTGGGCAAAGAGCCCTTAGGGATTATACGACAAAGCAGGAAACTGTAGGTGCCCTGTCAAATCTTCTGTCTACAGGTCAGGAGAGACTGACAG
>CAYXQG010000108.1:0-6466 GCA_964467405.1 uncultured Acetatifactor sp.
TCTTTACCTTTAGTCTGCTGATCGCTCTGGCCATTTTGGCCTGTGCAGCACGATAATCCTGAATACTCTTTTTTTGCAAAATTGCTTCTTTTGCTTCTTCGGCAGATCGTCTGGCCCGGTTTTCATCAATTTCCTCGGGGCGTTCTGCTGTATCCACCAGGATCAGTACCTGATTGTTCTCAATTTTTACCAGTCCCTGGGAAACAGCCGCTATGATACTCTCCCCCTCCGGTGTAACGATTTTTAAGGTTCCCGGTATAATGGCTCCGATCATGTTGCTGTGATTGGCCCAGATGCCCTGCTGTCCGTCAATGGTCGGAACTACCAGGGATTCACAGGTTCCTTCAAAAAAGGGCTTTTCTGCCGCCAGCACTGTTAATGGAAAGGATTGCATTTATAGTTCACCCGCCTTTATCTTTTCTGCCTTTTCGATCACATCATCCAAGGTTCCTACATTGTAAAATGCTGCCTCCGGATACTGATCCATCTCGCCGTCTGCAATAGCCTTGAAGCCTCTTATGGTCTCCTTCAAGGGAACATATACACCGGGCATACCGGTAAATTTCTCTGCTACATTCATAGGCTGCGCCAGGAAACGCTGCATTTTTCTGGCACGTCCTACGATCAGCTTATCCTCATCACTCAGCTCATCCATACCTAAGATGGCAATGATATCCTGCAATTCACTATACTTTTGCAGAATCTCCTGTACTCTTCTGGCAATATTGTAATGCTCCTCTCCGATGATACTTGCTTCCAAAATCCGGGAGCTGGATTCCAATGGATCAACTGCAGGATAAATACCCTGCTCTGCTACCTTTCTGCTTAAAACCGTAGTTGCATCCAAATGGGAGAAGGTTGTAGCAGGTGCCGGGTCCGTCAGATCATCTGCAGGTACATAAACTGCCTGCACTGAGGTTACGGAACCGCTGCGTGTAGAGGTGATCCTCTCCTGCAGGGCACCCATTTCCTCTGCCAGCGTAGGCTGATATCCTACTGCAGAAGGCATACGGCCCAAAAGTGTGGAAACCTCGCTGCCTGCCTGCACAAAACGATAAATATTATCAATAAATAATAAAACGTCCTTATTCTCTTTATCTCTGAAATATTCTGCCATGGTCAGACCGGAAAGTGCCACTCTCATTCTGACACCCGGAGCCTCGTTCATCTGTCCGAAAACAAGTGCCGTCTTATCCATAACACCGCTTTCACGCATTTCCTTCCATAAATCATTGCCTTCACGGGAACGCTCGCCCACACCCGTAAAGATGGAATAACCGCCATGCTCCATGGCCACATTGTGGATCAGCTCCTGAATCAGTACAGTCTTTCCTACACCTGCACCGCCAAACAGACCGATCTTGCCGCCCTTTGGATAAGGCTCTAACAGGTCAATGACCTTAATACCCGTTTCCAGGATCTCTACCGCAGGGCTCTGTTCCTCAAAAGCCGGAGCCTTTCTGTGAATACTCCACCTCTGTGTCCTGTCATCAATGGGGGCACCGCCGTCTATGGGCTCCCCAAGCACATTGAACATCCTTCCCAAAGTAGCCTCTCCTACCGGAACCTGAATGTGGCTTCCTGTTGCAGTCACCTCCATACCGCGGGACAGTCCTTCGCTCTCAGAAAGCATGATACAGCGTACGGTATTGTTACCGATATGCTGTGCCACCTCCATAACACGGTGCTGATGTTCCAAAGAGACCATAAGTGCTTCCCTGATCTTAGGAAGCTTGCCGTCTTCAAAAACTACGTCTATGACCGAACCTGATATTTGTACAATTCTTCCCTTCACCATACCTTACACCTCCTTGGCAATTTTACTTTTTGCCTTACTTCTCATACTTTTTGCGCCGGATGATACTTCGGTTATTTCCTGGGTAATGGCACCCTGACGTATATGATTATACTGAACCGAAAGCTTCTCCAAAAGCTCCTGGGCATTACGATTTGCAGAATCCATGGCATTCATACGCGAATTCTGTTCACTGCAGAAGCTGGCGATCAGTGCACTGTATATAAAACCGGTTACATAACTGGGCACAATATTGTCCAGTACCTTTTCTATGGATGGCTGAAATTCAAAGGGAGTTTTGATCTCCTTTTCATGAATGTCCGGGGATATAAACTGTGCACGGTGAAAGGGCAGCAATCTGGTGGTATACGCCTGTGAATTGATCGCACCCTGCATATCCGTATATACAATATAAATCTTCGAAAGCTCATTTCGATTAAACAAATCCAATAAAATATCGGAAATCTCCCTGGCTCTTCCGATGGTGGGATTCTGGGCCGTATATAAGAAGCTTTTTTCTATGGGAATATTATGGGAGGTAAAAAAATGCCTGCCGTATTCCCCTACCACAAACAGCTTGGGATTCTCATGCTCCTTCATCAGTCTGACTGCTTCTTTGATAACGTTCTGGTTATATGCTCCTGCCAGACCCTTATCCGCCGTGATCACCAGGTACCCATAGGAACCGGGCAACTCATGTTCACCTGTCACCGGATAGAAATATTTGTTCTCTACATCCTCCGCAATACGGAAGATTCTCTTGATTTCTCCCTGCAGGGCCTCAAAATACGGTCTGGTAAAGTCGAGTTCGCTTTTGGCCTTGCGAAGCTTCGTAGAAGCGATCAGATACATTGCATTGGTGATCTTTTGTGTATCCTTCACACTGCTTATACGGTTTTTAATTTCCTTCGTAGTTGCCATATGATCACCGTTCTTTCAGATACCTTTCTGCTGTTTCGACAATTTCGTTCCTGCAAGCCTCATCCAGCAATCCGGTTGATTCTATTTTCTCTACAATATCAAAATGCTTTTCTTCAAAATGATCCAGAAGCTCACTCATCACCTTTTTGATCTCATCCAGAGGAATATCCTGCAAAAGATGATGCAATGCCACAACCAGAGTAATGACCTGCTCATGCTGCTTCAACGGCTTATACTGTTCCTGCTTCAAAATCTGCATCAGGCCCTGACCATATACAAGCTGTCTCTTGGTGGTATCATCCAGATCACTGGCAAACTGTGTAAATACTTCCATTTCACGATATTGAGCCAGATCCAGACGAATCGTACCTGCTGCCTTTTTCATGGCCTTTGTCTGGGCATCACCGCCCACACGCGATACGGAAAGTCCTACATTAACCGCCGGGCGCTGACCTGCAAAAAACAGATCACTTTCCAGGAAAATCTGACCGTCTGTAATAGAAATAATATTCGTAGGGATATAAGCTGAAACATCTCCTGCCTGGGTCTCTACAATGGGCAGAGCAGTCATACTTCCGCCTCCCTTTTGCTTGCTTAAATGGGCAGAACGCTCTAGCAATCTGGAATGCAGATAAAAGACATCACCGGGATATGCTTCTCTTCCGGGTGCTCGTTCCAGAAGCAGACTTAAACAGCGGTAAGCGATCGCATGCTTGGAAAGATCATCATAGACGATCAAAACATCCTTGCCCTTATCCATAAAGTACTCACCCAGCGCACATCCTGCATAAGGTGCAATATATTGCAAGGGTGCCGGATCACTTGCAGATGCATTTACCACGATCGTATAATCCATGGCACCTGCAGACTTCAGATTCTGCACCAGCTGTGCTACAGAGCTGGCCTTCTGACCGATCGCTACATAAATACAGATAACATCTTTTCCCTTCTGATTCAAAATAGTATCAACTGCAATGGCCGTTTTACCGGTCTGACGGTCTCCAATGATCAGCTCACGCTGTCCCCGGCCAATGGGAAACATGGCATCGATTGCCAGTATTCCGGTTTCCAAAGGTGTATCCACAGGCTGTCTGTCCACGATTCCGGGAGCCGGATTTTCAATCGGACGATATTCCTCTGAAAAAATCTCTCCCATACCGTCAATGGGTGCTCCCAAAGCATTGACTACTCTGCCTAAAAATTCATCACCTACGGGAATTCCTGCAATCCTGCCGGTTCTTCTTACCATACTTCCGGCTTCAATCTCCTCGTCACTTCCAAACAAAATACATCCGATCTCATCTTTTCTCAAATCCAGTGCCATTCCTCTGACTCCGGACTCAAAAAGGAAGATTTCACCATAGGTTGCATTTTCCAGACCATCCACAGTAGCAATACCGTCTCCTACGGTAAGAACCGTGCCCATCTCCTGTGCAAGTGCCTGAGGCGTCCAGCTGTGGATCGTATCCTTCAACAACGGAATCACATTGTCATTTTTGCTTTTCAGCTTTGAAAGAGCCTCTTTCAACTGCAAAAAACGGCCCTGCAGACTCCAGTCATAGATATCTGAGCCGACCTGCAGCTTAAATCCGCCTTCCAAAGACTCTTCTTTTTTCCAAACTAAAGAAATATCCTCACCGTATTTTTCTGAAAGAAATGCTAAAAACTTCTCTTCCTGCGCTGTACTTGGCGCAGTATTGGAATACAGAACTGCTGTTTTAGCGGACCTTGCTTCATTCATCAGCCTCACTCCTTTTCACTGTATCAAGAAACTGATCATAAACCTGCGAGGTGCTTGCATTGATCACAAGCTTCTCAGCTGCATTGGTTACCATATCAGAGATTTCATTCTGTGCATCACGAAGCATCTGTGCATGCTCTCTTTCCAGGCACTGTCGGGCATCCTTGATTATTTTGGCAGCTTCCTGCTCTGCCTGTTTCTTCTTCAGGACACTGACCTCCTCTAATTCCTTGCGGGATTTTTCCTTTTCAGCTGCAATCTCCTCTTCTGCAGATGCCAGCTTTTGTAAATAAGCATCCTTTGCTTTTTCAGCATCCTCTAACTTTGCTTTTGCATCCCCGTCCATCTTGTTATAGTACTCTATTCTCTTATCCATAAACTGCTTTACCGGTTTATAAAGAAGGAAATACAATATTGCAAATAAAAGCACAAAATTAAATAAATGCAGAAGTATCTGCTGCCAGTCTATATTAAGCGGTATATTCATTGTATTTCACCCACCTTTCTAACATCTGTGTCATACTATAATACAAATATGATCAAAATTGCGATAACAAGAGCATAAATAATTGCTGTTTCCACAAAAACCAGACCCAGCATAAGTGTGGTACGGATCTTGCCCTCTGCTTCCGGCTGACGTGAAATACCTTCTACAGACTTAGAGATCGCCATGCCCATACCGATAGCACCTGCTGCTGCTGCAAGACCGACTGCAAGTGCTGCTGCCATAGCCTTATCACCAATAATGCTGCTGTCATCAGTCTCTTCTGTTGCCTCTGTGCCTACCGTTTCTGTTTCAGCTGCTGCCTGTACGTTTACAGGGGCAAGCACTGCTGCGAAAACCACGCATACCAATAAAGTTGCCAACATTTTTGTAATTTTGTTTTTCATGATAATTACCTCCGTTTTCATTTCTCATGTGCCGGCTCGGAAACCTCGCCGTAAAATAAAGCCGTAAGCATTGTTAATACATACGCCTGAATAATCGCATGCAGTAAAGTAAATAAAACACCTACCACAACCGGAAGACCATAGCTTAGCTGCGTATAATGATATACAAGCTCCGTTACCAGTGCTCCGCTCAAAAGTGCTCCGAATAATCGGAAGCTCATTGAAATGGGAAGGGAAAATTCCTTCAGTGTCTTTCCCACACCCTTTAGCCTGTTCTCTGCGATACCGCCGGACATAATGACCAGATAGGAAAGACATCCCATCATAATAGCTCCGTTAATATCCGCCAGCGGTGCCGGCAGGGCCATAGAGCTTCCATGGGTGGTAACTGCCTGCAGACCAAACAATTCAAAAACCGTTCCTACGAATATGTATACACCTGCCGTAAAAATATAAGCGCCCAGAAATTTATTCCTATGGGGACTGTTTGACTTTGCCAGGTCATCAAAAAAGCCTACCAGTGTTTCCAGCAACATCTGGAATTTTCCCGGAACGATCGTAAACCTGGGAATCAAAAAGATCCGCACACATAAGGCAAATACAAAAAGTACTGCCGTAACGGTGAAAGCTGAGATCAATCCCGGATTGACATCCATTCCGAAAAACCGGATCCTGTTCGTCTCATGCAGAACCGCATCCTTCATAAGCTCACCTATGGATTCATGCCCGGCCGGTGCTGTCACCACAATAGACCCGATCAACAAGACAACTGCCAGACATCCGAAGACGATCAGACTGATTGTCCTTTTCTTTTTGTCCATACTCATCACTCTCCTATCTGTTTTTAAACTACTTAGAAATAGGGAAAACGCCCTGCTTTTGCAGAACGCTTTTGTTTCTCCCGCTTATGTTAACTCCCTTTTTACCATCTGTCAAATATTTTTCACAGGTTCTTTTTGAAAAAAGCAAAAAAAATAACGTAATCACCGATGCTATCGGTATTTACGCTACTTTCGGGTTGGGCTATTCATTTAAATAGTCAACAGCTCGTAGGGGAATCGAACCCCTGATTCCGCCGTGAGAGGGCGGCGTCTTAACCGCTTGACCAACGAGCCATA
>CAYXQG010000109.1:0-6399 GCA_964467405.1 uncultured Acetatifactor sp.
CACAGCACAGAGATCTGTGCCTTATTTTTAACACGCTGCCACAAATTCTTGGACTGCAAGCCTCTTGTAAATTTTGCCTTTACAAGTGGCTTGCAGTCCATTAATTTCTGGCAGCGTTTTAAAAATACGGCACTGATCTCTGTGCTGTGTACGATCGGTTCCGTATGCAGCTGTATGAGTGTAGGATATGCTATTTCACGAATCAAATTCCCGGGCAAGAAGATCTGGTTTTACTGCATCATCGGCAGTATGATGATCCCCGGAATGGTTACCCTGATCCCGGTATTTAAGTTCTGGACTTCAGTGGGAGCATACGGCACCTGGTGGCCGCTTATCATCCCGGCATTTTTGGGAGCGCCTTTCCAGACCTTTTTGGTAAGACAGTATTTGTCAACGGTTCCTAAGTCTTATGATGAGGCAGCCAGAATCGATGGCGCGAACAGACTTCAGGTTCTGTTAAAGATCATTGTTCCCATGTGTAAGCCCTTGATCGCGACGATTGCGATCCAGGCATTCCAGGCAGCATGGAATGATTACATGAATCCTCTTCTTTATGTAGTACAGGATCAGAACAAATGGACATTGTCACTTGCAATCGGACGTATGTCCAGCAGTACATACGGTGTAGAATGGAACTTATTCATGGCAGCAGATCTGATGTATATGTTGCCGATCATGATCTTATTCTTCTTCTGCCAGGATTACTTCATGGAAGGCTTAGGCTCTATGAACAATGCAGGTGTGAAGTAAGAAAGGGAACTTATTCATGTGTAATAGAAACAGGAGGGACCTGTTACTATAAAAAATACTAATATGGAGGTATAAGTATGAAAAAGAAACTTTTAACAATGATTCTTGCGACAGCTATGATCGTAACGAGTTTTGCAGCTTGCGGAAGCAAGGACGGCGGATCAGAGAAGCCTGCAGGCAACAACAACAACAGCAGTAAGCAGGAGAGCGTCGAGAAGGATGGCGAAATCATTACACTTCGTGTTGCAGACTGGGAAGGTGATGCAATCAACGAAGCAATGCAGTGGGCATTCGACAATATCTTCGAGAAAGAACATGAAAACATTCAGGTTGAGATCGTACCCGTTCCTCATAACGATTATGGCCAGGGTATCAACTCCATGCTTTCAGCAGGTGAAGCACCTGACGTATTCCAGTATGGTTATGATCAGGCAAAGGGTAACTTTGATAAGGGCGTTCTCTTTGACTGGACCGAGTATGCAGCAGCAGAGCCTGAATTCGTAGAAGGCTTCTACGGCGGAACAATGTCCGGATGGACCACACCTGACGGCAAGATTTACGGCTTCCCCGGCTTAGTTAACGTATACGGTGTATTCTACAACAAGGATATCCTTGATGCAGCAGGTATTCCTTATCCTTCAAATGACTGGACATGGGATGATTTCTATGCAATGGGTAAAGAATTAGCTGATCCTGCAAATAATAAGTATGGTATCTATGCTGATCCTAGTATGTTATCATCTGCATTCGGTATCGCAACACAGAGTGTTGGTGAAGGCGGCGAACCTTTCGTTGATAAGATCATTGGTACTACTAAGGTTACAACAGATGACAAGTTCATCGCTGCAGCTGAGAAGGTAAAAGGCCTGATTGCTGAAAAGACCATGATCCCTACCACTTATGAAACAGCTAACATGCTTTCTGAGTTTGAAGCCGGCAATATCGGATTACTGTTCTATGGACAGTGGGCACTTGACAGCTTCGTTCGTAACTGTCCTGATTTGAACTGGGGTTATGCTCCTACTCCCAGAGGATCTGTTCAGGCTTCTACCATCTACGATACTGTAGGCTGGGCTGCTCCTAAGGATACCAAATATCCTGAAGAATGCTGGGAGCTGATCAAGTTCATGAGTACTGAGATGTACGCAACTGTATTGGAGAAGACTCCTGTTGCTCCTTGTGCTCATATCGATTCTGCAGACGTATTCTATGATACCATTGCTAGCCAGGGCCATGAAGATGCAGCTGAAGCAATCAGAGTTATGATGAATACAGAAGTAAAGAATGCAACCCGTTATTCTGATGACTGGACCAATGATGCTGGTGAAGTTTGGAATACCGAGTGGGATAACTTTATGAACGGCAGTGCAACATCTGAGGTTATTCCTAAGATCACTGATGCTGTAAATAAGGTTATTGCAGCAAACTAAATAGCTATCTAGCATAAAATGAATAATAGTGCCCTGAAACCCTGTGGGTCTCAGGGCACCATTTGTAAAAATTGTTATGTTTTTGTGAAAAATGGCAAATGTAATTGACATATCATTTGCCAAAGATTATACTGTAGATAAATAAAAACAGAGGTGCAGTATTTTGGAAAGAGAGCTTTTATATCAAAAAGTATATAATGATTTATTACAAGGAATTCGTGATAAAACCTATCCTTCCGGAAGTAGGGTACCCTCTGAAAAAGAATTGTCTGAGAAATACGGTGTCAGCCGTATTACCAGTAAGAAAGCCTTGGAAATGTTAGCAGACCGGGGACTGATTTCCAGAAAGCCCGGCAAGGGCTCTTTTGTGCTCGGAGAAGCGGATATGGCAGCAGAAACGGGCACCGGAAACACCTCAGCCTTCGGAAAAGGCATGGGTAAAAGGATGATTGGTGTGATCTTTGATGATTTCAGCTCTTCCTTTGGCTCTGATATTATCCATGGTATTGAATATGAATGTAGAAAACAGAATTATAATATGGTACTAAAATGCACCTACGGAAATGTAGAGGAAGAAGCAAAGGCGATTGAGGATCTGCTGGCAATCGGCGTGGACGGCATTATTCTTTTGTGTGTGCAGGGTGAGATTTATAACGAGAAGATCATCAAACTTGTTCTGGATAAATTCCCAATCATATTGGTGGACAGGGAATTAACCGGTTTGCCGATCCCGTGCATTACCACGGACAATTACAGCGCTGCGAAGGATCTGATGCAGCTTTTGTTTGAACACGATCATACCAATATCGGTTTTCTGTCACATCCGTATATGCAGACATCAACGGTAGCTGCCCGCTTTAACGGTTATTTGGACAGCATGCTGGAACGTGGACTGCCGACCAATGAAAATATGTGGATTCGGGATCTGGGTACGGTACTTCCCGGTGCCAGTGACGGCAAATGTGAAAAGGATATGGATCTGGAAAGGATTGAAAATTTTATCAAGGAAAATCCCCAGATGACAGCCTTCTTTGCGGTGGACCAGACCACAGGCTGTATGGCTTATCGGGTGTTGCGTAAGCTGGGACTTGAAAATGAGAAGGAGATCGTATTCTTTGACGGAATCAGAGAAAACAACAATATCAATCCAAGCTTTAGCTGTGTTATCCAGGGAGAATATCAGATGGGTGTGAAGGCAGTACAGTATCTGCACAGATGCTTTGAGGGTGAGTATGTGCCGCAGAAAAAGACAGTACCATATACTGTAGTTAAGGGTGATTGCTACAGAGATAATATGTAGTACATTGATAAGGGCGCTCAGGCTTTTTGACAGTATGAGAAACATAACAGACAGGAAGTGCTTTCTGTCTGTTTTTTTATCTGATATAATGATATATAAGGCGGGATCCTTTGACCATAATATCAGATCATATGATGTAAGTATTGATGTAAATATTTGGCATGGAAAATAAAATCCGGGGGTAAAACTATGAAACGTGTACACCTTGTTGCAAATGCTCACTTAGACCCTGTTTGGCTTTGGAGATGGCAGGAGGGCTGCTCTGAAGCACTTTCAACTTTTCAAACGGTGGAAGAACTGACGGAGGAATTTGAAGGGTTTCAGTTTAACCATAATGAATCCATTCTGTATGAATGGGTAAAGGAAAACAGCCCTGCACTTTTTGAAAAATTGAGATCAGCTGTTCAAAACGGTAAATGGAATATTATCGGTGGCTGGTATTTACAGCCGGATTGCAATCTGCCGTCCGGTGAATCCATGATTAGAAATATTGAAAAGGGCAAGCGCTTTTTCAAGAAAGAATTTGGCGCAGAGCCTACAACGGCAATTAACTTTGATTCCTTCGGACATTCCAGGGGATTGGTACAGATCCTGACAAAAGCAGGTTATGATTCCTATGTGGTATGCCGTCCCGGTAAAAATGAGTTCCCGTTTGAAAATCAGGACTTTATATGGGAGGGACTGGATGGTTCCGAGGTTCTGGTCCATCGTTCCGATGAAAATTATAATTCTGTATGGGGACATGCGGCAGAAGAATTGATGGAGTTTTTGCCGAAGAAGGAGGACGAGGAGGTAACTCTGTTCCTGTGGGGCGTAGGAGACCACGGTGGCGGTCCTTCCAGAAAAGATTTAAGGGATTTGAAGGAATTGATCGAAAAGGATGGAAATTATTGTATCCTGCATTCAAATCCGGAAGCATACTTTAAAGAATTAAGAGAAACGAAGACAATAATGCCACGAGTGACAGAAGGCTTAAATCCGGTCGCTACGGGCTGCTATACATCCCAGATCCGTGTGAAGCAAAAGCACAGGGAGCTGGAAAATGAAATATATGCTACAGAAAAAATGGCCGCTGCAGCACAGGTACTATGCGGAAAGGAATATCCGAAAAAGGCTTTTGAGGATGCAGTGCAGGCGCTGTTATTCAGTGAGTTTCATGATGCACTTCCGGGTTCCGGCAGCCAACCGGTAGAGGAAGATACCTTAAGGCTATTGGACTATGGATTGGAGATCATGAGCCGCACAAAGCATTATGCAGCACTGGCCCTGGCAAAGGGAGAGAGAAGAGTAGAGGACGGTACTTCTGTGATCCTTTTCTATAATCCGCATCCCTATGATGTTACAGGTGTATTTGAGTGTGAGACAGGACTGCCTAAGCAGAACTGGACAACAGATTTTATGTATCCGGTTGCAAAGTTAAACGGACAGGAGATCCCCTGCCAGGCAGAAAAGGAAAGCTCCAATTTTTGTATAGACTGGCGTAAGAAGGTAGTGGTGCAGCTTACCCTGAAGGCATCCTCCCTGACCCGTTTGGATGTGTATTGGAAGCCGCTGCCGAAGAGACCGGTCTTTGAGGAGATCGTTTCCAAGCCGGAGTATGTTTTTGACAACGGAAGTATGCGGGTGGTAATCGATACAGCTACCGGCTGGCTGAAGGAATATTCCGTAAACGGGAAGATATATTTGACTGAGGGAAGTATGAAGCTGTCCTGCTTTGATGACAACGTCAATTCCTGGGGCATCAGACCGAGAATCGGTTCGCCGCGCAGGGATTTCCAGCTTCTTACAGAGCATAAGGGCAGTGAATACTGCGGCATGAGGGACAAGGTCATTGCATCAGTGAGAGTCATTGAAGACGGCGCAGTACGTACCACAGTGGAGGCAGTATTTGGTCTGAATGAGTCCAGGGCATATGTCCGCTATAAGCTGCCGAAGAAGGGAACGGGCTTTGAAGTGGAGACCGGTATTCACTTTACGGAGAAGGAGAAGTTCCTGAAATTCATGCTGCAGACACCGAAGGGAGAAAAGACCTTCAACGGACAGATCATGTTCGGACGGGAACAATTAAAGAAGGAGCAGGAGACTGTTTCACAAAAGTGGTGTATGGTTGAAGATCCGGATAAGGATGCTGCACTTGCAGTATTCAATAACGGAATCCATGGCGCAGATCTGGTAGGGGATGAGCTTGGCATTACGCTGCTTCGCAGTGCCGGTTATTCTGCAGCTGATTTTACTATGGGTAAGACCCTGCAGGAAGAACAGTGGGCACCCAGAATGGAGCAGGGTGAGCGCTTCTACAGATTCTTTATCCGGGGCGGCTCCATCGAAGAAATGAGTGAGACTGCAGACCGTCTGGGACAGTGCTTTAATGAGCAGCCCTATGGATTTTCTTATTGTCCTCCGGGAGAAGGAACCCCGGTGGGAAGCCTTTTTGAGATCGATAATCCGAGAGTAATGGTATCGGCACTTAAAAAGTCCGAGGATAAGGAAGGATATATTCTGCGTTTATATGAAGGAAGCGGTAAGCCTGCAAGGGCGACGATCACATTTTCATCCGTTCCTGCAAAAAAGACAGTGGAGCTGGATGCATTTGAGATCAAAACATATTTGTGGAATCCTCAAAACGGTGACCTTACAGAAACGGCTATCGTTGAGGTATAATGCTTAAAAGAGAATAGAATAGGTCATGAGAGGAAATTGAGAGATGAAAACACCAACAGTTTTAAAAGAGCAGGCAATGGCCCTGGAGGAATATTATAAGGTGCATTATGAGCCCCTGGCAGGTTTGGCAAAGCAGTGTTTTTTAAATACTATTGAAACCACCGTAACGGAGTTAGAAGACGGCAGTATTTTTGTGATCACAGGCGATATTCCGGCTATGTGGCTTAGAGATTCTGCTGCACAGGTAAGACCCTATGT
>CAYXQG010000110.1:0-6398 GCA_964467405.1 uncultured Acetatifactor sp.
TGTCTATTTCCTCGCAGGCCTCCATAGTGTAAGCTGCCTCATGGTCGATTCTCCAATACTCAATTCCCAGAGAATCCAACAGGTCATAAGTTCTGACTTCCTTTGCAAGTCGTCCCTCTGTGTCGGACGGTCTTCCTTTCACCAATTCCATATTCTCTCTCACTCCTTCTATTAAAGCGGACACATTGTAGCACCTAGCCTTTAATTCAAATTCTTTTTCCTCTTCCTTTATTCGTAGTCCGGTCAGTCAGTCTCTTTTAAAAACAGGGAAATGCAGTTTGTAAATGAATCACCGTAGCGTCTGTACTTATTTTCACCCACACCATTTACCTGAAGCATGTTTTCCCGATTCACCGGTTTTTTCACAGCCATGTCCATAAGTGTTTTGTCGGTGAAGATCATATATGGAGGCAAACCCACTGTCTTTGCGATTTCCAGACGTTTTGCTTTCAGAAGCTTGAATAATTCCTGCTCCTCTGCTGTAAGCATCTCACTGCTTATCCTTGTATTACCTGCAGCATAATTATTCTCACCATACATGCCGGTTCCGTAGCTGCCTGCACCATATATACCGCTTCCGCGTCCGACCGAATCATATCTACTGTTTCCATAGCCGCCGTATTTTGGCCCTGCAGAGATTTTTTCCCCGTACTCACCGCCAAAGGGAAGCTTATCATCCTGTGTATATCCGTCTTCCCACAGGCCGCCATAGTCGTATTCTTCATAGTCCCTGCTCCTTGTTGCGTTGACGCAATTGGAACAGTTCCCACAATATTTTCCGGAAATATCCTTTCTTCGTGATGTACCGAAGTAGCGAAGGATATATTCCCTGAGGCAATATTTAGTCTTGCAATACCCGGACATGGCCCAGAGTCGTTCCTCGTCATTTTTTTGTACGATCAGCGCCTGTTCCTCGGACAGTTCACTATTTTCACCGCGGTTTTCAATCAAAAATTTATTAATATGTACATCCTGCGGGGAATAGAGAATCACACACTCTGCCGACATGCCGTCCCTGCCGGCGCGTCCGGCTTCCTGATAATAATTCTCCAGGCTCTGAGGCATGTTGTAATGTACTACGAAACGTACATTGGACTTGTCGATTCCCATTCCGAAGGCATTGGTTGCTACCACGATTGCCTTTCTGTCATAGATAAAATCCTCCTGATTGGCCTTTCGTTCCTCCGGTGACAAGCCGGCATGGTAACGGGTAACTGATAATCCTCTGTCTTGCAGAAATGTACAGACCTTTTCCACATTTTTACGGGTAGCACAATAAATAATACCACTCTCCTCCAAATGATTCTGCAGATAGTGGTATAGCTGCTCGTCCTTATTTTTGCTATATTTGACTTCAAAAAACAAATTTTCCCGGTCAAAACCTGTTATCAATACTTTGGGAGCCTGCAGCTCTAATATGTTGACGATATCCTCCTTTACTACGGTTGTTGCAGTCGCAGTAAAGGCACTGAGTACAGGACGCCTTGTAAGTTTTTCGACAAACCGGACAATTTTCAGGTAACTGGGTCTGAAATCCTGTCCCCATTGTGAAATACAATGTGCTTCGTCCACTGTCACCATACTGATCTTTGCATTTAATGCAAATTCCAGAAATCGTTCCGTTTCCAATCGTTCCGGTGCCACATATATGATCTTATACTGTCCCATCCCGGCATTTTGCAGGGCCTTAGAAATCTGTCCTTCTGTCAGGGAGCTGTTAATATATGCCGCATGAACCCCGGCCTGATTCAAGGCCTTCACCTGATCCATCATCAGGGAAATCAAAGGGGATATCACAAGTGTGATCCCATCCATACACAGTGCGGGCACCTGATAACAAATAGACTTACCTGCACCGGTAGGCATGATACCCAGTACATCTTGCCCCTCCAGTATACTGTCGATCAGCTCCTCCTGTCCTTCGCGAAAGCTGTCATATCCAAAGTATTCTTTTAGCACTTCATACTTATCCAATGGTTTTCTCCTTATGGAAAGAAAGCAGAAGACTTTCATCTTCTGCTTGTCTCTTTTTATTCTTATCTACTGAATGATTCTTCTGACCGATAAAATAGTACGATAATTTGCCTTGCTTACTTTGATACCGCCCTGGGGATATGGCTTGCTGTTACTTGCATGTACGATGTAGCCGCCACCGATATAGATGCCGACATGACCGCTGTAGCAGATCAAATCACCCGGCTGTGCATTCTTATATTCTACTGCTGTGCCTGCGCTTCTCTGCTCGTAAGAGGTACGGGGCAGATTGTAGCCAAAATTCTGGTAGACACGATAAGTAAAACCGGAGCAGTCCGTACCGCTTGTCAGACTGGTACCTCCATATACATACTTGTTGCCGATATATTGGCATCCGTACTTCGCCACCTTCTTGCCCAGGTCGCTTCCTGATGCAGCATCAATGATCTCCGTATAGGCTGTTGTCTCATAGGTCTGGTTCATGGCATTGGCAAGTGCCTGTTTACGGCGCTCTTCCTCCTGAAGCTTTGCCAACTGCGCCTTTTCTTCCTTCAATATCTGCTTTGCAGCCTTTGCTTCCTTTTCAATCCGTGCGATCTTTGCGTCATAATCTGCTGACTTACGCTTTAACTCCGCTACCAGTCCGTCACAATATGCTTTCTGATCTTCCAGATTCTTCTTCTGTGCCTCCAGATCCACCTTCTGCGCTTCCAGATCTGCCTTTTCAGCCTCCAGCTGATCCCACAAATCATGTACACGATTCTTAGCTTCTTCGTATTCTGTCAGACGGTCTGCATCATATTGCATAACCTGCTCTGCATAGGAAATACGGTTCAACAGATCCGCAAAGCTCGTACTTTTCAATAAAAGACCTAACCAGGAGGTATTACCGGTCGCACCAAATTCATACATCACCTGAATATGTGCCGCCATTGCCGTTTCCTGCTCTTCCTGTGCCTTCTTTGCTTGCTCATACTCCTGCTGCTTGATCGCTATTTCCTGCTCTTTTATCGCAATCTCCTGTTCCTTTCCTGCGATTTCATCCTCCAGCATGGAAATACCTGCCATCATATTGATCACTTCTGCATTCAGATCATCCATTTGCTCCAGAAGGATATCCTGTTCGCCGGTCAGAGAATCGATCTCTCCCTCCAAGCCGTCAATGATCCCTTGTGTATGATCAATATTCTTTTCAATTTCGGCGATGGTAGTCGCATATACAGGCATCTGAACAGACATGGTCATACCTGCAGTCAAAGCAAAAGTCAATATACAATTCGTTAGTTTTATTCCAATTCTTCTCATGTTACAAGCATATCATATTTTTCGGGAAAAATCACCCCTCATTCTTCTTATTTTTTAAGAAATATTTACTATTTTGTTACAAGAAAAGGACAAAATATTCTTGCAAAAAAGCATTACCCGCCTCAGATTCTACTCTGCGAAAGGTAATGCTTTTCTTATTTCTTATAATTCACAATTGTTTACTGTACGAGGGAAGGGCAGTACGTCACGAATATTGCTCATACCGGTCAGATACATAACGCATCTTTCAAAACCAAGTCCAAAGCCTGCATGACGAACAGATCCATATTTACGAAGATCCAGATAGAAATCATAATCCTCTTTGTTCAATCCAAGCTCATCCATTCTCTGCTCTAACAGCTCCAGCTTATCCTCTCTCTGGCTTCCGCCGATGATCTCACCGATACCGGGTACAAGACAATCCATAGCTGCTACAGTCTTACCGTCATCATTGAGTTTCATATAGAAGGCCTTGATTTCCTTCGGATAATCTGTTACAAATACCGGGCGCTTAAATTCCTTCTCTGTCAGATATCTTTCATGCTCTGTCTGTAAATCACAGCCCCAGAATACCTTGTAATCGAACTCATCATTGTGCTTCTCAAGGATTTCAATAGCCTCTGTATAAGTTACATGGCCGAAATCAGAGTTTACAACATGATTTAATCTTTCGATCAGGCCCTTATCCACGAACTGGTTAAAGAAAGCCATCTCATCCGGTGCATTTTCCAGTACATAACGGATTACATATTTCAGCATGCTCTCTGCTAAGATCATATCATCCTTCAGATCTGCAAATGCGATTTCCGGCTCGATCATCCAGAATTCTGCTGCATGTCTGGTGGTATTGGAATTTTCTGCACGGAAGGTAGGTCCGAAGGTATATACATTCTTAAAAGCAAATGCATAGGTTTCTACATTCAGCTGTCCGCTTACTGTCAGATTGGTAGGCTTGTTGAAGAAGTCCTGTGCAAAATCTACCTTACCATCCTCTGTTTTCGGCAGATTGTTCAAATCCATGGTTGTTACCTGGAACATTTCACCTGCACCCTCACAGTCACTTCCTGTGATAATAGGAGTATGCACATATACAAAGCCTCTCTCCATAAAGAAGGTGTGGATCGCATATGCGATCAGGGAACGTACTCTGAACACAGCCTGGAAGGTATTGGTTCTGGGACGTAAATGCGCGATCGTTCTCAAATATTCAAAGCTGTGACGTTTTTTCTGCAAAGGATAATCTGCACTGGAGGGTCCTTCCACGAAGGCTTCCTCTGCCTGCATCTCAAAAGGTTGCTTTGCCTGAGGAGTTGCAACAATAACTCCCTTGATCACCAAGGCTGCACCTACATTTGTCTTGCACAATTCATCAAAATTAGCAAGCTTATCACTGTATACTACCTGCAGCGGTTCAAAAAAGGTACCGTCATTGATCACAAGGAATCCGAAATTCTTTGAATCACGGTTATTTCTTACCCATCCGCCGATCGTAACTTCCTTTCCGATATAGGCTTCCGTGTTACGATATAATTCTTTAATATCAGTTAATTCCATAGTATTCTCCTCCTCATAAGCTGATCTTTACTCTGCTGTTTCTGCAGCCACTCTGGTAACCTTTGCATTTTCAGTCAGGAAATTCATGGCATCATCGATCATGAAATATTCTGTGTAATCATCCTTGCTCCTGTCACCCATATATTCTTCAGCAGAAGCATAACCGCTTGCTTCTGCCAATTCGCTGATTCCGGCATCTACTTCTTCCTCTGTTCTGTTTAAGCCCTCTGCATTTGCTACTGCCTGGAATGCCAGCACCTGCTTTGCATATTCAATTGCATAAGTATCTAAGAAGGTTGCATAATCCGTTCCGTAGAAATAATAGCAGAAGGTATCTGCATCCAGACCATATGCTGCTGCCTGTGATTCAACGCTGGCAGTCAGAGTCTCGCTGTATTTTTCAATCAGGTTTTCAGGTATCTTATTAAAGGTGCAGGAGGTCATAAATGCACTTAAAACAGCATTCTCAATGCTGCTCTCTACCTGATATTCTGCGGCGTCATACAGATAATCATATACATACTGTCTTAATTCCGCCTCATTGGTAAATTCAGGATAGCCCCAGGATGCGATCAGCTCATCATCCCATTTATAAGGATATATAAAGTTAACAGTAACAGTAAATACAACCTCTTTTCCTGCCATATTAGGATTGTTGGTATAGGTTTCCGGGAAGGTAAGGTTTAAATCAACCGTCTCTCCGGGCATGACACCGATCAGGCCTGTTTCAAAGCCATCGATGTAAGAATTGGAACCGATCAGCAGGCTTGCACCCTCAGCAGTACCGCCGTCAAAGGCAACTCCGTCCAAAGTACCTACATAATCAATATTGACCTCATCCAACGCCTCTACAGCGCGGTCCACAATACCGCCGGCCTCTGCTGTAACATTGCTGTAATATACATTCCAGGCAAGCTCCTCCAGCTCTTCTTCATCTACCACAGCATCCTGAACAGATACCTCTAAGCCCTTATAATCACCTAAAGTAACGTATTTCTCAACTTCAATCTCCGTTAAAGTGTTACTTTCCTTTGCTGCACATCCGCCCAGCATAGCAACTGCCATAAGTGCTGACAAGACAATCGCAATTTTCTTTTTCATAACATTTCTCCATTCTATAACTATTTAGTGCTTACACATAAAAATATTTATACCACAAACTCCTGCTTAATAAAAGCATTTTGTTTGGAATTTCTTTTATTTTCACAAAAAAATCACACGATTCGCTACAAAAGAGGAGATAAAAGTCTGCAAACCTGCTCCTTCATGCGGATGATCAGAGAACGTCCTGCATACATATCCTTTGTGATTCTGGTGCTCTGTGCCAGATCCCGGATAAAATAAGCCTCCATTTCCTTTGCCTTTGCCTCATCATATACAATTGCATTGACCTCAAAATTCAGTGCAAAGCTGCGGATATCCATATTTGCCGTACCATAACAGAATACCTTTCCGTCTGCAACAATACCTTTTGCATGCAAAAATCCGTTATCATAGGTATAGCATTTCGCCCCTGCCATGACCAGATCTCCGATATAAGAATAGGTTGCCCAGTATACGAAGGG
>CAYXQG010000111.1:0-6365 GCA_964467405.1 uncultured Acetatifactor sp.
GCAATTCCCCGATATGGCAAGACACGCGAACGCTCACAAAGGAAACGCGCCGCATAGAGACGGACGCTATAAAAGAGCTTGTAGAGTATGCAAAGGCGCAAGGCTCACAGAACGCCGCGAGATATTACACAAGTATATCACGGCTTGCCAATAAGGCAGCAGGGATAACCGACAGAGATTTAGCGCACGTTGAACAGCTCACCGCCTTAATGCTTGTCGAACGCATAATAGCGGACGAAATTCGAGCGGGAATATCAGCGGAGAAGCACTACAAACAGATATATGCAAGTCTGCAAGCACGGCTTAACGGTGTAAATGCTCTTATTTGTCCACAGGAACGCACACAGGCGCGTTTAACGAGCGAGGAATATACAAACACCGCCGAAAGCCAAAACGCAACAGAGAGCCGTTAAAACAGCTTAGAAAGGAAAATGCAAAAATGATAAATTATATAAACGTTGAAAGTGCTTTCGGAGATAGTCAACACGGCGTTGAAGTGGTGAGGAACGCCGAAACAAATAAAGCGCTTGAGCGGGTGTTAGACGAACTGCAAAGGCTTATTGCAAAGATAGAGCGCGATGCATTTCAAGACGGCGTAACGATAGGCCGCGCACAAGAACGGCAAGAAAACCCAATGTATACAGCTTTCAAAGCAGAGGCAAAAAGGCTTTTGGACGCTTGCCCCGCTGACGATATCAGCGCGGAACTTGCGCAATTTATGACAGAGGGGGATTAATCATGCTGGCCGTTATAGTAATCGCGCCGCTTGTCATAGCTCTTTTTATCGCGTTGGCGGGGCTTGTGGGGTATAGATACGTCGAAGCCGCCGGAATCAATACCGAACGAGCGTATGCGTTCACAATGAAGCTTATGTATATAGCTATCGGAATCGGAACAACATCGGCGGTTGACATGATATTGCTGATAATCGCCTACGGCGTAAGTATTTAAGGGGGTAAACCAATGATAAACAGAACCGAGTTAGAGAATAGGCAGCTTGAACAAGAAACCATTATCCGCAAAATAATGACCATACGTTCATTGGAAAGTTTAAGAGTGATATTCCGCTTTGCAGCCGTTTTTGACGGTGCACCGATTATCACAGAGGAGCGGGAGCATAAAATTTCCGACTTTGTGAGAACGTTTGAAGCGTGAGCGGGTATTATTCCGCTCTTTACAAGAGCGGGAAAAGGAATTGTGTGTGCACCTAAGTGTGCACCAAGAAAAAATCAGGCGAATAAAACCCGCTCTTTTCCCGCTCTTTTCCTAAAAAATGCACAAAAAGCCGGTATAAATTTTGGTGAATTTTGCGCGTTGCTAGGACTGTCCCAAAAGTGTACAATGAAAAATAGAATTGTGCCACGAAACAGCGCAAACCGCTTAAAATCAAGGCTTTTCGCCCTTGCAAACTATTAGAAATTCACAGACAGTAACGGCGATTAAGCTAATGGGTGCACACTTTGTGCACCCTGTTAAGGGGGAAATATGCGGAGGGAGAGCACCGAAAAACAACGAAAGAGAGGCCGGGAAAATGGCAAGTGTAAAGAAGATTGAAAACTCGCGCGGCATCAAGTACAAAATCTGCGTGTGTAATGGCCGAGACAAGCGCGGCAAGCAAATTCGGCATTTTATGACGTGGATACCGCCGCGAGGCTTGCAAGGGCGGGCGCTTGAAAGGGAATTAAGGCGTGTTACATACGATTTTGAGAGCAAAATCCGGTACGGTTTTATGCTGGATGACCGGCGTACATTCGCAGAGTATGCGCAATATTGCTATGAATTGCGTGTGCAGCGTGGAGACAAGCCCCAGACACTAGAGCGCGTACACCGGCAGATAGAGCGCATAAATGAATATATCGGACATATGCGCGTTGTTGATATACGCCCTCAGCACTTGAACGAGCTATATCAGAAGCTTGCTCAACCAGGTGCGGCGCGTTGGCATAGGTCAGCCGTTCCCGCTCTTGACTTCATGAAGCTTGTCGGAGACGGTACGCAAGCGCAATTAGCAAGGGAGGCCGGTGTATATCCGCGCTTGATATGTAGATGCGTCCATAATCAGCCTATCAGCGTCCAGAACGCAAAAACCATTGAAAAGAATCTAGGCCGGAAAGACTTGTTTAATTATGTTAACGACAATCGACCTATGGCCTCCGGCACTATACGCGATTATCACGCGCTCATCAGCACGATAATGCAACAGGCATATAAAGAGATGCTGATAACCTATAATCCCGCAGACCGCGTTACATTGCCTAAAAATAAGCCTATCAGGGAAAGCAAGGCGCTAGAGCGGGACGAATTACAGGCCGTTATAGAAGCTGCAAGCAAAGAGCCGATAGATAAAAGAGCGCTGATAATGTTCTTGTTATGTACCGGATGCAGACGCGGCGAGGCTATAGCGCTGACGTGGGATAAGCTGGACTTAAACAAAAGAACCGTGCTTATTGACGTGAGCGCCGGTTATACGAAAGAAAAAGGGGTGTATGTAGGAACAACAAAAACAGATAAACCGCGCCTTGTTGCCTTGCCTGTAGAGCTGGTTGAGCTGCTACGAGAGTATCAGAAATACCAGACACAGATAAAGACCCAACTATATGACGCATGGACGCACAATAACCTAGTGTTCCCGCGTTGGGATGGGCAACTATTAAGCCCTAGCACAGTCAATTATATTTTGTCTGACCTGTGCGCTAGAAACGACTTGCCACACATTAACCCGCATTTATTCAGACATTCAGCCGCTTCTATCCTCATTTCCTCCGGCGTTGATGTTCTGACGGTAAGTCAGATGTTAGGACATTCAGATATATCCACCACATTGAATATCTATTCACACGCGCTAGAGGAATCACGACAGAAAACCGCTGATTGCTTTTCTGATACCGTTTTGAAAACGCTGTGTAAATGAAAATCGGCGCACATTTTGTTGTTTTGGTGGTTTGAGGGCTTTATAATGTACTCAGAGCCAATCAGAGCCAATCGCAAAGCTTTGTGCACGAAAGCAGCATTTTCAAAAAAACAAGTATTTTTTATTGAGAAAGGATTAAATATCATGCCTAGAGTAAGAACCGTACCGAAAGCCGTTGCCGAAATCCAAGCAGCAGACCCAAACACATTTATCACAGAACCGCTAATAAGGCGCTGGATTGCAGATGGGTATATAAAGCTGATACCAGGATGCAGGGCGTACAAACTTGTTGACCTAGACCAGATAGAAACATTTATAGCGGACAATTGCAGAGCTTAAACGGAGGTGTGAGCGGATGAGCCGAAAAAAGCGCGCCCCGCTCAAACCATGGTTATCAGCAACAGCAGATTGCTATGATGGCCGGTTTATTCAAGTGGGGAGGTCATTATTACAGTCTGCCGAATTTCAAATGCTGTCAGCCGGTGCAAGAATGTTGTATCTCTGTATGTGCGTTGAGAGCGGAGGAAAACGAGACTTCCAATTCCCGCTCTCAGTTGCAAAAAAATATGGGATTGCTAACGTGTCATTACGCCGACAGATTGACGAATTGACCGAGCGGGGATTTATAACCGTTACCAGCGGCGCGAATGCAAGAGCGCCTAACCTGTACAGCTTCTCACATGAATGGAGAGCGGGAATAAAAGACTAAGACTTAACCATGCCACATGGTAATATATATTTTATATACTGTTCCATTTTGGTACAAGCTAGGTATTATTAAAAGTTCACTGGTTATACCATTTTGGTACAAGCAAGGCGAGTGAAAAGCCTCCACATATACCATTTTGGTACAAGCTAGGCCGTTTACATATACCATTTTGGTACAGCCGAAATGCTTAAAATATTTGAAATATTTATTTTTGACCCGCTCAAACCCGCTCAAACCCGCTCAGAGACGAATGAATGAAAGGAGGTGAAACATGAGTCCAAAGCAGAAGAAAGCGATAGCAGCACTACTAACGAACCCAACAAAGCACGAAGCAGCCACCGCCGCAGGAATAAGCCCCGCAACGTTACGGCGGTATTTAGCGGATGAAGATTTTCGGCGGGAGTATAGAAAAGCCCTGTCAGAGCTTGTGGATGAGGCCGCGACACAAGCGCGTCAAAGCCTATCGCCCGCTCTGCGTTGTCTGCGTGAGATTGTATTGGATGCAGAGGAAGCCACAAGCGCAAGAATACAGGCAAGTCGCGCCCTGTTAGAATACGGTATGCAGGTTATCAGCATTGCGGATATCGAAACCAAGCTGACAGAATATGAGCAGCTGCGAGATATGGAGGGTTCATGGTGATAACGCTTGTTTATCTGGACAAACACCTTGAGCGGGTGAATCTAGAGGAAGCGCACCAACTATGTATTAAGAACGCTGGTATAATCATTGATGCAGAGACGGATAACACCGCAATACAGCAGCATTTACGAAACATCATAGACCGCGATTTATGGCTTATAGAACGCCAAAGCGGGAAAAATCTAAAAAAATGAATGGAGAAAAATAATGGGTAAGTATAACAAGTATGCGCAAGACTTATAATTATGATTATGTGCTCTCTATGGCTGACCAGTGGGAAAGTCTAACCGGCGATGTAATAGATGCAATATGAATTTGAGCGGGATTAAAAGACGTGTAAATAGGCTTCTAGGAGACTGTGAGGAAACTATACCGCCGGTAGATAGCATAGCTTTTCAGATGCGTTATATTTGTTTCCCTATGATATCTCATGAAGCAAACTATTTGAGCGAGAAAGAAAAGAGATTCGTACTTGACTTAGACCCGCTCACCTATGAAGAAGGATATAGCCGCGATGCTGTCAGAGAAGCACAGCGAGTTATACGCGAAAGCATGGGAGCGAACACACTAGAGCGCTGATATCAGAGCTTATCAGACTGATTGACGCTGTAACAGGCTGATTGTCTCTGATATCAAAAAAAGCATGGAGACGCGCAGAGAATGAAAACGGTTGATTATCTATCAGAGGATATCGCAAAAGCTCACCAGAGCGCAGGAAAGCTAATACAAGCGCTTCAAGCGGAGTGTTGGCGGCAGTATGAGGAATACTGTGACGAGGACGATAGACGGCGCGAGAGGCTCTCAGCGGGTGAAATTAAACCGGCTGACTTCAAGCGCTGGCGCGAGGCCGAATTAGCACAGTTCGATAAGTTCTGTAAAAGCGTGAAGCGTGCAGCAGAATAAACGAAAAGCACGAACGGAGCTATTTCCGCTCGTGCTTTTCTTAAATGCAGATTGAAAATAAAAAGAGCGGGATTCTTTCCCGCTCATTGCTTTGTAACAAAAGATGTGCTTTTCTCTTGTGTGCTTGATATCAAGTATATACCAGATGTACAACGTTGTCAAGATAACCGCAAGACGTAAGGAAGATACCGCCAAGATAACCGCAAGATATCGGTAAGATATCGGTAAGATATGCCCAAGTACGCGCCCCGCTATACATCGTCCCGCTCATATTCCATTAAGTCACCCGGTTGACAATTAAGCACATCACAAAGTTTTGCAATTGTGCGGTGGTCTAAGCCGCCTGTACCGTTCTTTATTGCGGTTAATGTTGCCTGTCCCATTATTTTTTCTTTTCTGATTCGATAAGATGTAAAGCCGTTCACATCTAGGAGCTTTAAAAGTTTATCGTATTTTATTGGCATTGTTTCACCCTCTTCCGTGTGGCGGTTCGTCCGTCTATGGGCGCCTCTTTTCCACTATACACATTATAACACAATATATGCACTATTTCAAGTGACAATATGCACAAACTTATACACTAAACTTTGTGTATATTGCCTATAGACAAACACTAACTTTAGTGCTATAATATAGTCACAGTCAAGGGAGAGATAAAAGCCCAGACGCAAGGCCTGTGAAACTGCCGGAAAGACTTCATGTAAGTAAGTCAAACAGTCTCAGGAAGCAGACAAAACAAAAAGCCCCGCGAAACTGCCGGAAAGACCTCGTGTAGGTCAAACAGTCTCAGGAAGCGAGGCACAGTTAAGAAAGGATTATGTATCATGACAAACAGCGAAATCATCAGCAAGGCGCGTGAGCTTAGAGAGCTGCAAGCCCTCATTGAGGAAGCGCAGACAGAAGCCGAAGCCATCAAGGACGCGCTAAAGGCACAAATGGGCGATTCCACAGAGCTAAGAGCGGGTGAATATAAAATCACCTGGAAGCCTGTTGAAAGTTCCAGAATCGACACAGCGGCGTTTAAGAAAGCAATGCCGGAGCTTGCACAGGCGTTCACCAAGACCACGACAACGCGCCGTTTCTGCATTGCATAAGAAAAGCCCCTTGCATCACCACCGACCAAAGCACGATGCAAAGAGCTTAAACCCAAGAGCGGGTGTAAATAAATTATACTGCACCCGCTCTCTAAAATCAATAGAGGG
>CAYXQG010000112.1:0-6344 GCA_964467405.1 uncultured Acetatifactor sp.
GATCAGAGGTGGTACGGATGGAGCCAGATTATCCTTTATGGGACTTCCCTGTCCCAATCTTTGTGCAGGCGGCGGAAATGGTCATGGCAAGTATGAATACGCCTGTGTGCAGTCCATGGAGAAGATTGTGGAGTTGTTAGTTCGTCTGACGGAGAAATTTGTATAAAAGAAAAACAGTATTATGGCGGCAGTTTCTGCAAGGTAAGCTGCCGGGTACAAGGATTGGAGTAACAAATGGTTCAAGAGATAGATTTAAATAAGTATGATATAAATGGTCCCATACCAACGGATGAGGTAGAACGCCAATATTATTATATGGCGAAAGCTAAAACATACGTGGACAGGCTGAAGGAAGAATTAGGCAGACAGCCGACCTGCTGCGTGACAACCTTCGGCTGTCAGATGAACAGCAGGGACAGCGAGAAACTTGTAGGTATATTGGAGCTTGTGGGATATAAGATCATTGAAAAGGAACAGGCTGATTTTGTGATTTTTAATACCTGTACGGTTCGTGACAATGCAAATCAAAGGGTATATGGACGGTTAGGTGCTCTGAAGAGTTATAAGAAGAAGCATCCCGGCACCAAGATCGCACTGTGCGGATGTATGATGCAGGAGCCTGCCGTTATTGAGAGGATAAAGGACAGCTATCGCTTTGTAGATTTAATATTCGGTACACATAATATCTTTAAGTTTGCAGAGCTTTTAACCGCTACCTTTGAAAGAAAAGGCATGGTGATTGATATTTGGAAGGATACGGATAAGATCGTGGAGGATCTGCCGGTAGAGAGAAAATATCCTTTTAAATCAGGTATTAATATCATGTTTGGCTGTAATAATTTCTGCAGCTACTGTATTGTACCCTATGTGCGTGGACGTGAGAGAAGCCGACAGCCGAAGGATATTATCAGAGAAATAGAGGGTTTGGTAAAAGAAGGCGTTGTGGAGGTTATGCTGCTTGGACAGAATGTGAATTCCTACGGAAAAAATCTGGAGGAGCCGATGAGCTTTGCACAGCTTTTACGTGAGATTGAGAAGATTGAAGGGCTTCAGAGAATCCGCTTTATGACTTCTCATCCAAAGGATCTGTCAGATGAGCTGATTCAGGTGATGAAGGAATCCAAGAAGATCTGTAAGCATTTACATTTGCCCCTTCAGTCGGGCTCTACCAGAATTCTGACAGCGATGAACCGCCGCTATACAAAGGAACAATACATTGAGTTGGCTTTAAAAATCCGAAGAGAGATACCGGATATTTCATTAACAACGGATATTATTGTAGGCTTCCCCGGTGAGACTGCAGAGGACGTGGAAGAGACCATAGATGTGATCCGTCAGGTGAAATATGAAAATGCCTTTACCTTTATTTATTCCAAACGAACAGGTACGCCTGCTGCCGCTATGGAAAACCAGGTGCCTGAGGGGGAGGTTAAAGTTAACTTTGATAAGGTATTAAAGGCTGTTCAGGATATGTCTAAAGAGCGGGTTGGTATTTATCAGGGAAGGATAATGGATGTACTGGTAGAGGAAAAAAATGAGCAGGATGATCATCTGGTTACAGGTCGTCTTTCCAACAATACGACAGTACATTTTCCGGGAGATGCTTCCTTGATTGGTAAAATAGTGAACGTAAAGTTAGATGAGTGCCATGGATTTTATTACATGGGGCATATGGTACAGCAGTCGGAATAGACAGCTGCTATAGGGAAAAGCCGGTTATGATGCAGCACATTTATAAATAGGGAAGAGAGGTATAAGATATGGATTTTAGAATGGAGCATCCAAATCCCCAGTTTGAAAGAGAAAGCTGGATGAACCTGAACGGTGTATGGCGTTTTGCTTTTGATTTTGGTAAAAGCGGCATGGAAAGAGGCATGTATGCCTGTGATGAGGAAACCGAAAAATACTTTGATAGGACCATTAATGTTCCATTTTGCCCGGAAAGTAAGCTAAGCGGTATTGCTTATAAGGACTTTATAAATGCAGTCTGGTATCAGAGAACGGTAATCCTGCAGGAAGAACAGGTAAAAGGAAGGGTCCTTCTTCATTTTGGTGCAGTGGATTATGAATGTCATGTATATGTGAACGGATGCGAGGCAGGAAAGCATATCGGCGGCTACAGTTCCTTTTCCTTTGATATTACGGAATATGTGAAGTCAGGGGAAAATCTGATCACGGTTTATGCGCAGGATGATGTCAGAGATAGTATGCAGCCTTCAGGTAAGCAGTCAGAAAAATATGCCTCCTACGGTTGCCTTTATACCAGAACCACAGGCATTTGGCAGACGGTATGGCTTGAATTTGTTCCCTTAAATTATGTAAAAGAAGTGAAGATCTATCCGGATTTGGAGGGACAGTGCTTCCATCTGGACTGCAAGGTACAGGGAACGGGAATGTTAACTGTCCGGGCCTTTTATGAGGGAAGGCTTTGTGGAAGCGTCAGCAGAACTGTTTCGGGTAATGATAATAAAGCAACACTTACGGTGAATGAAATGCACCTTTGGGAATGTGGTGCAGGAAGATTATATGATCTGGAAATTGTATATGACAGTGAGGGTACCTGCGATCGGATAAAAAGCTATGCAGGCATGCGTCAGGTGAAGCTGGAGGGATATAAATTCCTCTTAAACGGCAAGACGGTCTTTCAAAGAACCGTGCTGGATCAGGGCTTTTATCGGGAAGGTATTTATACGGCACCCAGTGATGAGGCACTTTTAAAGGATATTAAGCTTTCCATGTCAATGGGCTTTAACGGCGCAAGACTTCATGAGAAGATATTTGAACCAAGATTCCTTTATCATTGTGATAAAGAAGGCTATATGGTATGGGGAGAGCATGCAAACTGGGGAATGGATATTTCTGATCCTGCATCCTTTCTTCATTTCATGCCGGAATGGCTGGAAGCTGTCCAAAGAGATTTTAACCATCCTTCCATCATAGGCTGGTGTCCGTTTAATGAGACATGGGATTATAACGGCAGAAAACAGGTTGATCTGATACTTGAAAATATATATAAAATGACAAAGGCATTGGATCCTACCAGACCATGTATAGATACGTCAGGAAATTTTCATGTGTGTACGGATATTTTTGACTTACATAATTACAGACAGGATATAGAGGAATTCTGCAGCTGTTATAGAGACTTCCCACATGATCTGACGAAGCTGGATGAACACCACAGGAGACAGACTTATCAAAAAGGACTTCCCCTCTTTATCAGCGAATATGGCGGTATTAAATGGGATACCTGCAAAGACAATGAAAATGCATGGGGTTATGGTGATGCACCGAAGACAGAGGAAGAATTTATAAACCGATATAGGAATTTGACGGAATTTCTGTTGAATCATCCCTATATTATGGGCTTTTGCTACACACAGCTTTATGATGTGGAGCAAGAGACCAATGGTTTGTATGATTATGACAGAAATGCAAAATTTGATCCGAAGATATTCTATGACATTAATACAGCCGAGGCGGCGATTGAAAAAGAATAATGCTGTAAGAGGAGGCTCCCGTGGGAGCCTCCCGGTTTGTTCTTTGAAAAGAACAATTCCCCCATATCTTGTCCTTGAAAAAATAGGAAGATAGGAATACTATAAAATTTGTTATAAATTGATTTTCTTACGAAAGGGATTTTTATCATGGACAAATTAAAACCAAAGTTGTTTTCTGTTATGAAAACATATACGAAAGAGCAATTTGTAAAAGATGTTGTGGCAGGCATTATTGTTGCAATCATTGCACTTCCGTTGTCAATTGCACTGGCACTTGCATCCGGTGTTACACCTGAAAAGGGTATTTATACAGCCATTACGGCAGGCTTTGTGATTTCCTTCCTGGGAGGAAGCCGTGTGCAGATTGCGGGACCTACTGCAGCATTTGCAACCATCGTTGCAGGAATCGCTGCGGAAAACGGAATGGAAGGCCTGGTTCTTGCAACCATTATGGCCGGTATCATTCTGATATTGATGGGTGTTCTGCGTCTGGGAAGTCTGATCAAGTTTATTCCCTATACGATCACAACAGGCTTTACATCAGGTATTGCCGTTACCATCGTGGTTGGACAGATCAAGGATTTTTTGGGATTAAAAATTGTATCAGAGGAGCCTTTGATCGAGACAATGGATAAGCTGCGTGCTGTATTTGATTTTATCGGAACTATTAACTGGCAGGCTGTGATCGTAGGTATGGTATGCATGGTGATTTTGATCGTCTGGCAGTATTTACCCGGATTTTGTGCAAAAATTCCGCCATCTCTGATCGCAGTACTTGCAGGTATTGCCATGGTGAACGGTCTGCACATGAATGTGGACAGAATCGGTGATCTGTATGAGATATCCAATAAACTGCCAACACTTTCCGTTCCCGCATTTGATATCAACCTGGCACAGAAGGTATTGCCGGATGCTTTTACGATCGCAATCCTTGCAGCGATCGAATCCTTACTGTCCTGTGTTGTTGCAGACAGTATGGTAAATTCCAGACATCGTTCTAATATGGAACTTGTAGCACAGGGTGCAGGTAATATTACCTCTGCTTTATTCGGTGGTATTCCTGCAACGGGCGCTATTGCCAGAACGGCAGCCAATGTTAAGAATGGTGGACGTACACCTATTGCAGGTATGGTACATGCTGTTACTTTGTTGTTGATCTTAGTGGTACTGATGCCTTATGCGGCATTGATTCCTATGCCGACGATCGCAGCAATTCTGTTTATGGTTGCTTACAATATGTGCGAGTGGAGAAAGTTTGTACATTTGATTAAAACAGCTCCTAAGAGTGATATTCTGGTACTGGTGGTCACATTTGTACTTACGGTAGTATTTGATCTGGTAGTTGCAATTGCAGCAGGACTGATTCTGGCAGCACTGCTTTTTATGAAACGCATGAGTGATGTGACAGAGGTAGAAGGCTGGAAGTACCTGGATGAGGATAATGATGCGGACAGTCTTGCATTAAGAGCAGTACCAAAGAATACTCTGGTATATGAATTAACAGGACCTTTGTTTTTTGGTGCGGCAGATAAGATCTTAAGCATTACTGCAAAGGAGGATACAAATTGTCTGATCCTTCGTATGAGAAGCGTAAATGCACTGGACGCAACTGCTATGCACAATTTTGATACCTTATGGGAAACCTGCAAAAAGAAGAATGTACAGCTGATCCTTTCTCATGTAAATGAACAGCCCATGAGTGTTATGAGAAAAGCAGGCTTCTACGATAAGGTTGGTACGGAGAATTTCTGTGCACATATTGATGATGCACTGGATCGGGCAAAACAGCTGGCATAATAATATATATGGGGATATATAGGAGGGTTACATTATGGATGAAAAATTTGTAAAACTGCAGGAGCAGGCAGAAAAGTGGGTGGAGGCTCACAAGGAGGAGTTTATTACCGAATTACAGGGTATGACCCGTATTCCTTCCATCAGCAGGGCTGATTTGGCACAGGAAGGAGCACCTTTTGGCCCGGATTGCAGAAAGATGCTTGATTATGCTATGGAGCGCGGACGTCATTATGATTTTCAGACGATGGATCATGAGGGTTATGCTGCATCCATCTGCTATGGAGATCCGCAGGATTCCATTGGTGTATTTGCACATCTGGATGTTGTACCGGTGGGAGAAGGCTGGATTTATCCGCCCTTTGAAGCATTGTACTTGCCGGAGCATGATGCAATTGTAGGAAGAGGCTGTGATGATAACAAATGCGCTGCAGTAGGATCTTTGTTTGCTATGAGAATGTTGCGTGAATTCGGTTATCCCTTAAAGCATGGAGTTAGGTTGTTTTGCGGTGTCAGTGAAGAAACCGGTATGCAGGATATGATTGCCCTGAAGGAAAAAGGATTTCAGTTTCCGAAGCTGAATCTGGTGCCGGATGCAGGATTCCCTGTTAATTACGGACAGAAGGGATCTGCAAATGGTGAGATCTCTATAGAGTGTAACGGTAATCTGCTTGCCTTTGAAGGCGGTTCTGCGACCAATGCTGTGCCGGGAACTGCAGAATGTGTCCTCGCAATGGATACAGAAGCCTGCAAGGATGCTTTACAGATGTTAGATGCTCAACTGACAAGTGCACTGGAGGTTACCTCCTGTGAGGAAGGAACCAAAATCAGAGCAACCGGCAAGGCCGCACATACAGCAAAGCCCGAAGACGGTATCAATGCAATTTATCTTTTATCCCGTGCTTTGGTGGAGGCAGGGCTGTTAAATGGCAGTTGTGCAGACGTGATGGCACAGGTATATGAATTATCAGGTGATTTTACCGGCAAGAATGAGGGTGTTTCTTATGGAGATGAAATGTCCGGTAACCTGACATTGGTATATGCAATGGC
>CAYXQG010000113.1:0-6320 GCA_964467405.1 uncultured Acetatifactor sp.
GCTCAGGTACCACCCCTGCTGCCACAATATTCACCCTTCTGACTAACAGATCCGGATTAATGATCCGGTCAAACAATTCCTCAACAGCCTTCATGATCAGTTTCGTGGAGGAGGTTCTGTGCGGCAGATTGATCGTACCATGGGCATGCTTAGGAATCTGTCTGCCGTAACGGTCCGTTGTAATCTCTCCCCGATATTTTTTCCTGATCGCCGGATCCGTCAGATTGTCCACATCATAACCCAATGTAAGAACCATTTGATCCGTAATTAATTTTTTATCTACCAGATCTAATACAAGCAAATCGGTCATTTCCTTTACGATCAGCCTTGCTTTCTCTGCAGTATAAGCACAATGCAGCACCTGTCCGGATCCCAGGCTGTTCTTCCGGGGCTTATATTCCCTGATCTGCGCTATGGTAGTCGGCTCCCAGCCCCATGCATGATCGATCAAAAGCTCCGCATTGATCCCAAATAACCTGTACAAAAGTGCCTCATTGTAATACTCATTTGCCCCACCTAAGGAACATCTGGCAATATCACCCATTGTATGCAGCCCGTTTTCCGTAAGCTTTCTCACATATCCCGGACCGACTCTCCAAAAATCAGTCAACGGAGTATGATTCCACAAAAGCCTGCGATATGACATCTCATCCAGTTCAGCGATCCGCACTCCGTCCTTGTCCGCCGGCATCTTCTTAGCCACAATATCCATGGCGATCTTGCACAGATACAGATTTGTCCCTATACCTGCTGTGGCAGTCACTCCGGTTTCTGCAAGCACCTCCCTGATCAGCTTCAGAGTCAGCTCGCGGGCATTCATCTGATAGGTTTCCAGATAAGACGTAGCATCAATAAATACCTCATCGATGGAATATATGTGCATATCCTCCGGTGCAATATATCTTAAATAAATATCAAAAATCCTTGTACTGTAATCCATATAACAAGCCATTCTGGGAGCTGCTGCAATATAGGTCAGACCCAATTGAGGCGACCTTGCAAGCTCTGTGGCATCAAAAGACTCACCTGTAAGCCTTCCACCAGGTGCTTTTGCCTTTCTCTGTGCATTGACTTCTCTGACCCGCTGCACTACTTCAAACAGACGGGGCCTTCCGGGAATCCCAAAGCTCTTTAAGGATGGTGAAACAGCCAGACAAATGGTTTTCTCCGTCCTGCTGACATCTGCTACCACTAAATTGGTGGTAAGAGGATCCAGACCACGCTCAATACATTCTACTGATGCATAAAATGACTTTAAGTCAATTGCTATATAAGTTCTCTGCGACACTGTTTCTCCTCCCTTCAAGTACTTTTCATACAGACTGCACCAATTTTCGCAATCCCTTTTTCGAATGTATGTTCGCCTTTATTGTAACAGATTTCAAACTGCTTTTCAACCCGGATATGACCTTTTCGGTTTCAGGGCAATATATCCAGCCGGTATAGCAAAAGCACCCATATTCCGCATCTCTGCAAAATATGGGTGCCTGATATTTCATATCCGATTGATCCTATCTTCGCCTTGTCCCGGTCAGACAGTCCTAACAGGCAGAACGAACCCGTCCTCCGATCTTCTATCCCTGTCTTCTTGCCTCGATATATTCGATCAAAATATCCATTGTCCTGTCAACACCTAACTTACTGCTGTTGACAGAAAGCTCATAATTTCTCGAATCTCCCCATTTACCTTCGCAGAAGCTGTTATGATATCTCTTTCTCTTTTCGTCCTTTTTCTTCATCATCTCTTCCGCTTCTGAAGGTGACAGGTTATATATTCTTGTTACACGGTTTACCTTTTCTTCCTTGTCTCCCAAAATAAAGATCGAAATGGTTGCCTCATATTCTTTTAAGACAGTTTCTGCACATCTTCCCACTACAACAAATGATTCTCCACTCTTGGCCTTGTCACGCAAATAGTCAAATTGCATATGAGCAACAAGCACCTCCGGTGAACTCTCCATTCCGCGAACGTTTCTATATACGCCAAATCGCTTCTGTTTCTCATCAAATTTCTCTAATTTGTCACCGTGAATTCCCTTGCTGTCCAAAACCTCTTGTAAGAGATTTGTGTCGTACAATGGCAAACCATAATGATCCGCTAATTTCTGTGCGATCTCATGTCCGCCGCTGCCAAACTCACGTCCAATTGTAATAATCACTTGCTTTTTCTCCATTGTGCATCCTCCTTTTACAAGTACCTTATATACATTACCACCATGGAAATAAATAAAACAATGATCGTGGCCGGAACCATAATCTTACAATATTTTCCCCATCTGATAACATATCCTTCTTTACCGGCAGTTGCAATACCAACAACATTTGCGGAAGCACCGATAGGTGTTGCACTTCCTCCTATATCCGTTCCTATTGCAAGAGTCCAGGCCAAAACAGACAAATCAATGCCCTGCGTCATTGCCAGGCTGCGGATAATGGGAATCATGGTAGCTGCAAAGGGGATATTATCCACAAATGCACTTGCCAAAGCAGATATCCACAGAATGATCGCCATCATAACCAGCTTGTTTCCGCCGCTGACATCGCCAATAAATCCTGCCAATACCTCTAACACGCCTGTCTGTTCCAATCCGCCGACCACTACAAACAATCCGATGAAAAACAGGATTGTCTCATAATCTATTTTTTTCAATAATCCGATGGCACTCTTTCCGGCAGAAAGCAGTGTCGCTGCTCCGATAAATACGCCTATGGTCGCCACTGTCAATCCGGTCTGTGCATGGGTTACCAGCATTACAACCGCGCAGGCAAAGATCAATGCACTGATCACAAATCCCTTTTTGTCCTTAATTGCAGATGCAGGATCCGGATAATTACCCACATTTTCCTGCTTTGCAGCCTCTTTCGCCAGCTGCTTCCGTGCGATCAGATAGAAATACAAAACAACCACAGGGAACGCAACAGCTATGGCAACACCTGTATTGCTGATAAAATCAGCAAAAGAATAATCCAGGGAGGTACCGATGATAATATTCGGCGGGTCTCCGCACATGGTTGCCGCTCCTCCCATATTTGCACAGAAGATCTCTGCCAGAATCATGTAAACCGGATTAAACTTAAGCAGCTGGGATAACTCTATGGTCACCGCTGCCAGAAACAGGATCACTGTGATACTGTCGATAAACATTGCAAGGAAACCTGATAAAATCATAAATGTGATATAAATCGGCACCACCTTATAATTGACCAGCTTAGCAATCCTCATACAAAGCCATCTGAAAAAACCCACATGTGCCATACCTTCAACCATTATCATCATACCTAATATAAAAATAATGGTTTCCCAGTTGATGCCACAGGATTCCTCTGCAGCAGCACCGGTATGATACCAGAAATCCACCGAAAACATACTATGTATATTCAGTGTCTGCACTATGGCCGGTACACTTCTCATGCACAGACCAAATACCAATAAAAGTGTTAAAGCACCGCTTACCAGCGTAACAATATGCCTTTCCCATATTTCGGTAATGATCAAAATAAACATTGCGATAAATATGATTATAGCTAATACTTGAGCCACTTACCCCTACCTCTTTTCCTAAATTTATTCACCTATTCTTCCATGAGCCAAAAGCTCTGCCCTGTTATTTATTAAGGTCAGCTTTTTTTGCCTTGCTGCAATTCAAATAGTACACAGGCGCTCCCACACAAAATACACCGCCGATAATATTACCGATGGTTACCGGAAGAAGATTTTTGAAGAGGTAATTTGCTACATTTAAGGTATCCAGATACTCTTTACTGTAACCGTAAGCCTTCATGGCCAGTTCTGCATATTCTGCATTATTAACTGCAAATAAGCCTGCTGTAATATAATACATATTTGCAACACAGTGTTCAAAGCCTCCGGTTACAAAAAGCATGATTACAAAAAAGCTTGCCAATAATTTGCCTGTTACATCCTTTGCACACATAGCCATTAAGACTGCTGCACAAACCAAAATATTACATAAAATTCCGGATGTAATACCCTTCACAAAGGATATATTTGCCTTTCCGATAGCAACCTTGATCGTATATGCGCCGAGCATTCCTGCGGAATAATCCAGCTGTCCGCTCAGGGAAACCAGGAATGCGATCAATGTAGCACCGATCAGATTTCCTACATAAACCAAAAACAAAAGCTTCACGCATTCCCTGATCTTCTGCTTGCCGTCAAACACGCTCATTGCAACAAGACAATCCCCTGTAAACAATTCCGCGCCCATTAAAATAACCATCATCAGTCCCACCGGGAATACTACGGCTGCTGCAAGCCTTGCCAGACCTACATCCTGAACCGTATGTGCAGCCACACTGCTGATTGCAGCGCCCATTGCTATCATTGCACCGGCCATAACTGCCTTTCCGGTCAGCTTCATTGATGACATCTGCACCTTTGCTTTGCAATTCTCTATATACTTTTCAGCAACTTCTTTTATTGTAAAATATCCTTCCATTTTTTAACGTCTCCTCTCTCTTATCCGACGAATTATACCACATTTTTCACCTTATGCCAATACACAAAATACGCCGGAAAACGGCTTCCGCCAAAAACCTTCCTCACATTTACATCTTCGATTGACAAGTTAATGCAGGTGAACTAAAATAGAGAGAGCAACTGAAAGCGGAATACTGCGGAGGATTTGATATGGACCACTATATGAATGCAAATATCGTCTTCTCGAAGTTTTCAAGAAATTATATGGAGCTGAAAAAAGAACTTCCCATCCGCCCCAGCGAGATGGCTGTGCTGAACATCATTACGCAGCGGGACGGTCTGTATACACCGCTTATGATCGCAACGCTGTTAGGCGTATCCAAGCCGATGATCGCCGCACACATTCAGGTTCTTTTAAAAAAGGGATATATTTACAAAAAAGCTTCTACAGAAGACAAACGCAGCTTTTATGTCATGCCCACCAAGCAGGCAATTGCATTAACAAACACGTTTAACAGAAAACAAAATGATTATCTGAAAGCAATAGAGTCATCCATCGGTGAAGCCGAATTTAACGAATTGGTCTCTCTGTTAGATAAAACACTACCCATACTTGAGAAAATAAAAGAGGTGTAAAATATGCAGAATAATGAAATCAACAAGGCCGTAGCCTGGAATCCATGGCACGGCTGCAAAAAAGTAAGTCCCGGCTGCAAAAATTGCTTCGTCTACAAAATGGATAAGCGATACGGCAGGGATACCACCATTATTACCAAAGGAAAGACTACATATGAGCTTAAGGATAAGGACTGCCCTTACGGTTCCCTTGTAAAGCTGTGTTTTTCTTCCGACTTTTTTATCGAAGAGGCTGACGAATGGCGTGAAGGCTGCTGGGATTTTATCAGACGCAGAAAGGACTGTATTTTTGTTACCACCACAAAGCGCCCGGAACGAATCAAGGACTGCGTACCTGCGGACTGGGGCGACGGCTGGGAACATTTCCACTTAAGCATCTCCATTGAAAACCAGGAAATGGCAGACATACGTCTTCCGCATTTTTTAAATGCACCCCTCAAGCATCGCGAGGTCTTCTGTTCCCCGCTGATCGCACCGATCAAATTAGGCAATTATCTCGATACCGGCCTCATAAAATGTGTAAATGTCGGCGGAGAGATGTCACCCAAAAATGAAGTGCGTCCCATCATGTGGGAATGGGTCCGTGACCTGTATCTGGAAGCCAAGGAACGAAATATCGAATTCTATTTCCACCAATGCGGCTCCATGTTTATGCGCGACGGTGTAAATATCGGAAAATGGAAACTGAATGACCAGATCGCACGTGCTGAAGAAATCCAGCATGAATTAGAAGAAATGTTCTAAAGCATCAGGCGCAGAGTGCACGCATATTGCAACACACTCTGCGCCTGTTATGTCTCCAAGAAACATTCCAATGCACTATCTGCTATTGTTAATTATTTACGATACACCCTCGGAGTGCATCCATACTCTTTTCTGTAAGCACCATACCGCATTCTAATACATATTGGCTTCGGGAAATACCTGTGGCATCAAAGGAGTATTCCGGCAGTAAATCTTCGAATTCCTTACCTACTCCTGCCTCCATGCACGCCAGGAACTCATCATCCATTACCTCCATATCCATATCTGCGACCTTTTCCTCCCTCGCCTTCCCGATTTCTGAAACCGGGAAATCAAAAGTTCCCACCCCAAGCTGCAACGGTTCTACTATAATTTTATTTCCTTCAAGATATGCAATTGCGGGAAACTCTGTAAACTGCTGATAACGAAATACAAGCAGTCTTATATATTGCTTATCCTCCCCATCCTTCCCGGATTCGCTGATGCCTGCATAATAATG
>CAYXQG010000114.1:0-6087 GCA_964467405.1 uncultured Acetatifactor sp.
ATCGTAAGCATACAGGCAATAAATGTATTTCCTACAGACACCTTCGCTACCGCATAGAATCCCAAAACTACCAATACATCATGCAGCAGAGCTGTTACACTACTGATACCGAAACGGATATCACTGAATCGGATACGGATATACAGAAGCATACATACAACTGCCACTAATACGGCAATGATCGTATCTGACTGCATCTCATCACTGATGGTAGAGCTGATGGTTTCAGAGGTGATCATCCCCTCCTCAATACCAAATTCTGTCATAAACATCTGATCCAGGGCTTCACGCTTCTCTACATTTAAAGTATTTGACTTAAAGATTACCTCGTTACTGTCCTGTACCGTCTGAATCTGCACTGCACCGCCGGTAATCTCTTCCACAAGGGGAACAATATCTGCGGTAATTTCCTCCAGGGTCCTGCTTTCATGGAATGTAACCGTTGTGGCGGTACCTCCCTTGAATTCCAGACTGTAATTCAACATTTCACCTGTTGTCGCCTGATTCACACCCATTACAACAAAGCCTGCTGCGATCAGGGCAATTGATGCTCCGAAGAAAATATGTTTCTTACCTAAGAAATCAACTGTTTTATGTTCCTTGCCTGTCCCATACCACTTCACATTTTTAAATCCGATGGCATAAAGTGCTTCCAGGATCAGTTTCGTTACTACCAGTGCAGTAAACATTGACAATGCAATACCTAATGCAAGCGTCTGTGCAAAGCCTTTTACGGTTCCCGGACCTAATATCCAGAGTACTGCTGCAGCGATCAGGGTAGTAATATTACCATCTATAATAGCAGACAATGCCTTTTCAAAACCAATCTTGATGGCTTCCCTGACAGTCTGTCCTGCTGCGATTTCTTCACGGATACGTGCAAAAATAATGACATTTGCATCCACGGCCATACCGATTGAAAGAATGATACCTGCAATACCGGAAAGTGTCAATGTAATATCAAAGCCATACAGCAAAAGAACTACCAATACTGTATAAATAGCAAGTGCCAGTGCTGAAGCTAAACCTGCGATCCAATATACTGCGATCATAAAGATGATCACAATAACAAGACCGATCGCACCAGCCATAAGGCTGGTCTCGATTGCTTCCACTCCCAGCTGGGCGCCTACTACTTTGGAATGTAATTCCTCTAATTCCAGCTTTAATCCGCCGATACGGATTGTAGAAGCCAGATTTTCAGCCTCCTCAAAGCTGCCGGCACCTTCGATCACAGCCTGTCCGTCTGTAATGACCACACCAACAGTGGGAACACTGATAAATTCTCCGTCATAATAAATACCTAAAGTCTCGCCGCGTGTATAGGCTGCCTGTGTTGCCTGTGCAAATTTTGCAGTTCCTTCCTCTGTCATGGAAAGCTGTACAACTACCTTCTGGTTACCCATATTGTCCTTATAGACACCGGCCTGTGCATCCTTTACATCCGTACCTACCAGCTTAACGGATCCATCCTCCTGCAGTTCCTCCATACTTCTGTCCAAAGTATACTTGTATGTGCCTGCACCGTTTTCAGCCACTACCGGCTTCAGGGAATAGTTGGTTTTTCCTTCCTCACTTGTCTGTGAAATAAAATACAATGCACCCGGCTTACCCAGCTCCTGTAATATCATATTTGCATCCGAAACGCCGGGAATTTCAATATTGATACGGTCAGATCCTTCCTGATAAACAATTGCTTCCGTACTATACTGCTCCACTCGTTTCTGAAGCTTTGCAATGGTATCACTCATATCCGTGGCATCCGGCTCTTCCTCTCCGACTACCTGATATGTAATACTGACACCGCCTGCCAGATCCAGACCCAGCTTAATATCTGATGCACTGGCTTTTCCCTTACCGTCAATTCCATAAATATCTATGAAACCGATACCTGCAAGTGCCAATACCATAACGATCAATACAATAATCGCCTTACTCTTCTTCATGACTGTTTCCTTCCTAAAATCTTATTCTTCCTCACACAGTTCAGCTGCCTTCAGCATGATCGCACATTCCACACGTTTTCTCTGCAGCTCACAGCCTATATCATAGGTGCCATTAATGGAATTGGTGAAATTATATGCATTTGCAGCACAGCCTCCGCTGCAATAGAATTTTGCAAAGCATTTCTTACATGCCGGCTTTGCATATACATTACAGCATTTGAACTCATCTCTGATCTCTGTATTGGTAATTCCCGTATCTACATTTCCCATGAGGAATTTTTCCTGTCCCACAAACTGATGGCAGGGATAGAAATCCCCCCAGGGTGTTACTGCCAGATATTCTGTTCCTGAGCCGCAGCCGGAAAGTCTCTTTGCCACACAGGGACCACCCTCTAAGTCGATCATAAAGTGGAAGAAATTGAATTTCTCTCCCTTCTTTCTTCTTTCGATCATTTCTTTTGCCAGTCGGTCATATTCCTCCTTTAAGAAGGGGATATCCTCCTCGCGGATGGCATACGGCTCCTCTGCCGGTGCCACTACAGGCTCTACTGAAATCTGCTTAAAGCCAAGATCAGCCAGATGCAGCACATCCTTAGAGAAATCCAGATTATTATGTGTAAAGGTACCACGCACATAATAATTCATCTGATCACGGCTCTCAGCTACCTTTTGGAATTTAGGAACAATCATGTCATAGCTGCCCTGTCCGCCACGGAAAGGACGCATCATATCATGTACTTCCTTGCGACCGTCAATACTGAGCACGATATTTGCCATTTCCTTATTGGCAAATTCCAGGATATCATCATTTAATAAAACTCCGTTGGTAGTAAGCGTAAAACGGAACTTCTTATTATGAGGCTCCTCTAAGCTTCTGCCGTAAGCAACCAGATCCTTTACCACCTGCCAGTTCATCAAAGGCTCACCGCCGAAGAAATCTACCTCCAGGTTCACACGATTGCCGGAATTTGCTACCAGGAAATCCAGGGCCTTCTTACCTACCTCAAAGCTCATCAGAGCTCTTCTTCCGTGGTATTCTCCTTCTTCTGCAAAGCAATATTTGCATGCCAGATTACAATCATGTGCTATATGAAGACACAATGCCTTCACAACTGTTTCTCTGTTCTTGAAATCAAAAATATAATTTTCATATATATCCGGAACAAAAAGCTGTCCTGCCTTTTCAAGCTCAAGCACTTCGTCTACAGCCTCTATGATTTCTTCCTCCGGATAAGGAATATTTGCCAAATTCAATACAGCGGCCTTAATCGTATCCGCATCCTTGATTCCTTCATTAACCAGGGGTTCTACTAACGGGATCATATCGTATACAATATCATCCACCACATGTACAGAACCGCTGTTCACATCCATAACAATATTAAAACCGTTGCTTTTATACTGATGTATCACGTCTATATACCTAATTACCTTTCTATTCCTAAACGCATTGTAAGCAGCGACCTTGCATCGCTGCTTACATAGTTCTTATAACTTCGACTATTTAATCTTTTCGCAACTCTGATTACCAACAGTACAAGAAGTCTTGCAAGCTGACTGACAAGATGTCTGGCATTCGCCGCAGCCGCCCTTTTTCATAGATTCTTTTAAATCTCTTGTTGTTAAAGTTTTAATGTGCTTCATTACTTAGCCTCCTTAGCTTCTTAAACATAATTACAAGAATATGATGAATTATAACATATCCCCTGGATTTTTGAAAGCTTTTTTTCACCCGAATCACTATTTTATTGAAAAAAATATGTATTTCAGCTTAACATACCGCCAAGCATTCCTCCGCCTGCACACAAAATAAACGTAGTCAGCACCGATTCCGTGCTGTACACAGAATGCTTCGTAAGCAGTGAAAGCATTAACAGCACTACATAATAAGCCACTCCCATAAAAAGTCCCCATATGTACTTTTTCTGCTTCATCCTTTTACCGGCAAGAAAACCGGCAAAAAGACCGGCTGCCACATAGGTCAATATGATTCCTGTCGAAATCACTTCCTTCGAAAGATCAAAGTGATACAGAAACAGTGCGAGCATAAACAGGATACCTGCCGTAACCAAATATGCACAGAACAGATATAACAGAAGATCGATATAAGGGATTCCCGTTTCCTTTCTACGTGTCCATTTTTGCACGCTTCCTCTCCTTCCTTTTTATGCTTTTATCTAATCATATGCCTGCTGCCGCAATAACTTGACATTTTACAGTCAACTATTATAATATATGAAACAAATATATTTATAAGGAGTGAATTGTTTTTATGGATACCTCCGGTGTCATACAACTTGTAATACTGATTGTTCTTATAATCCTATCCGCATTCTTTTCCTCTGCGGAAACTGCCTTCAGCACTGTTAACCGGGTGCGTATGCGCTCTCTGGAAGAGGAGGGAAACAGGCGTGCAGTAAAGGTTAACCGGATTCTGGACAATTACAGTAAAATGATCAGTACGATCTTAATTGGCAACAATATTGTCAATATCGCTGCTTCCGCTCTTGCAACTACACTTGCTATCCGTATCAATCTGGTAGTAGGTATTGCAACCGGTATTCTGACGATCATCATATTGCTGTTTGGTGAGATCATTCCCAAAACCTGGGCCAAGATTTACAACGAATCCATATCCCTTACATACAGCTCTGTGATCTATGCTCTCATGCATGTTCTCACACCTGTTATCATTATCGTAGATTTTCTGTCAGGTGCTTTTTTAAGACTGCTTCACATTGATACCAAGAAAAAAGTCAATACCATGACGGAAAACGAACTGCGAACCTATGTAGAGGTAAGTCATGAGGATGGTGTCATCGAATCTGAGGAACGTGAAATGATCTATAATGTGTTCGATTTTTCTGATGCCGTAGCAAGAGATATTATGATTCCCAGAATCAATATGGTCACTGTAAACATAGAAGATTCCTATGAAAAGGTACTCGCCGTATTCCGTGAAACTATGTATACCCGTCTTCCTGTTTATGAGGATGACAAGGACAATATCATCGGTCTGATCAATGTAAAGGATTTTATCCTGATCACAAATCCCCGCAAGTTTTCAGTCCGCAACATATTACGAAATGCACATTATACCTATGAATTTAAGAAAACAGCCGATCTGATGTTAGAAATGAGAGAAAAAACAACCAACGTTGCCTTTGTACTGAATGAATATGGCGCAACCGTCGGTATGATCACCTTAGAAGATCTTCTTGAGGAAATTGTCGGTGAGATCCGTGATGAATATGATGGTGATGAAGCCGAGCTCATTAAACAAATTGATGAACGTGTTTATCTGGTAGAAGGCAGCATGAAGCTTGATGATATCAATGATGCCCTGGATACTTCACTGGATTCTGAGGATTATGATTCCATCGGCGGTATTATCATAGAGCAGCTTGACCGCCTTCCTGAAGAAAATGAAGAGGTGCAGCTGAAAAACGGTATTACCCTGGTGGTAAAAGCAATCGATCAAAACCGGATCAAAAAGGTGCAAATGACGCTCCCTGAGCTTGAGCACGAAGAAGATGACAGCATTCTGTCACCTGATACTGAACATAATATGATTGATGCAAATAGCGAAAAGACCGTGGAGTAACCCACGGTCTTTTCTATTTGCCTTTGTTTGTAAAGACTACCTTCATGCAGGTACCCTTTCCTACCTCACTGTCCATTTCAAGCTGCGCACCATGCTTCACAATAATATGCTTTACAATGGCAAGTCCCAGTCCTGTTCCTCCGGTAGATTTAGAACGGCTCTTATCTACACGATAGAAACGTTCAAAAATTCGCTCCTGATGTTCTTTGGGAATACCGATACCTGTGTCCTTTACCATCAATATAACCTGATCCTTCTCTGCATGTACATTCACCACTACGGTTCCGTTCAGATTGTTATATCGGATAGCATTATCAGTCAAATTATATAACAGCTCCTCGATCATCATCTTATTGCCATAAATGAAACACCTTTCTCCTTCCAGACAGATGTTTACCTGATGCTTTTGGGCACTCAATTCCAGCATTTCCACACATGTGGCCGCCATTTCGTACAGATCTAACCTTTCAAGTATCATTTCCTCCTCAGCCGAATCCAACTCTGACAGTCTGATAATATCATTGATCAGTGTCAGCA
>CAYXQG010000115.1:0-5930 GCA_964467405.1 uncultured Acetatifactor sp.
ATGACAGCCTATTCATTTTTTGAAGTGGTTCTCACGCACCTTCTGTTATGGGGAAATTCCTACAGTCAGATAATCAGAAATGGTAAAGGAGAGGTGCTTGGGCTGTATCCGCTTATGCCTGACAGAATGACAGTGGACAGGGATGAAAAAGGTCATCTTTATTATGAATATATGGTCAGCTCAGATGATGCACCTACGAATAAAGGTTCCAGTGTAAAGCTGAAGCCGGAAGATGTGCTTCATGTTCCCGGACTTTCGTTTGATGGTCTTGTGGGATATTCTCCAATTGCTATGGCCAAGAATGCAATCGGTCTTGGAATTGCAGCAGAGGAATACGGCAGTAAATTTTATGCAAACGGTGCTGCACCGAGTGGTGTGCTTGAGCATCCGGGAACATTAAAAGACCCGTCAAAGGTAAGGGAAAGCTGGACTAAGACCTTTGGGGGTTCATCTAACTCCAATAAGGTGGCAGTTTTGGAAGAGGGTATGAAATATACACCGATTTCCATTAATCCTTCAGAGGCACAGTTTCTTGAAACAAGAAATTTTCAGATTTCAGAGATAGCCCGTATATACAGAGTGCCAGCACATATGATTGGTCAGCTTGATAAAGCCACCTTTTCCAATATTGAACAGCAGTCATTGGAGTTTGTGGTATATACACTCCGTCCCTGGATAGCGAGACTGGAGCAGGCAATGGTGCGAAGGCTGTTAAATGCTGATGAGAAAAAAGATTATTTTATAAAGTTTAATGTTGATGGGCTTCTTCGAGGAGATTACCAAAGCAGAATGAACGGATATGCCATCGGCAGACAGAATGGATGGATGTCAGCGAATGACATACGTGAACTTGAAAACCTTGATAAGATACCCACCGAACTTGGAGGAGATTTGTATCTTATCAATGGAAATATGACAAAGCTTGAAGATGCAGGAATATTTGCAGATTCAAAGAAAAAAGAAGAGGAGGATTCCGATGAAGGACAGGAAATTTTGGAACTGGAAGAGCAGGAAAACGCTCAACCGGGAAACAAACGAGGAAATCGTAGAAAGAGTTCTTAGCTTAAACGGAACCATCGCAGAGGAATCATGGTTTGACGATGATGTTACACCACAGCTTTTTAAGGATGAATTAAATGCCGGAAGTGGTGACATTACGGTATGGATTAATTCACCCGGCGGTGACTGTGTGGCGGCTGCACAAATTTACAATATGCTTACCAACTATAAGGGTAATGTCATAGTAAAAATTGATGGTATCGCAGCCAGTGCAGCATCCGTAATTGCAATGGCAGGTGACAGTGTACTTATGTCGCCCGTATCCATGATGATGATTCACAATCCTGCGACTATAGCATTTGGAGACCATATGGAAATGGCGAAAGCCATTGAGATGCTTGACGGGGTTAAGGATTCCATCATAAATGCGTATGCAATAAAAACGGGTATGTCGAGGGCGAAGTTATCAAGGCTGATGGATGCAGAAACATGGATGGATGCGACAAAAGCGGTGGAGCTTGGATTTGCAGATGACATTATCACAAAAAATGATTTTCCTAAAAAGAAAGAGGATGAGCCGGATAATGGCGAATCCGATGAAGATGAAAGCACCGGAGAAGATGATAAGAAATCATCCAATTCAGTGCTTTTTTCACGCAAAGCCGTAAACAATGCACTCCTCAATAAGTTAGAAGAGCATTACAAAAAGCCAAGCGTGGATGTAGTCGGGCAGGCAAAGATACCTGCCACAAAAGTAACTGACGGTGTATCTGCAAGTGATATCAGAGACCGTCTTGACCTTATCAAAAAATATATTTAAGGAGGACTGCTATTATGACAGTACAGCAATTAATTGACAAGAGAGCCAAAGCATGGGAGGCTGCAAAGAACTTTGTGAATACCCATGAAGATGAGAATGGAAAGTTATCAGCCGAGGATGCTGCCACATACAACAGAATGGAAACGGACATCGAGGAGCTGACTAATGCCATCGAAAGACAGCAGAGGGCAGAAAGAAGAGAGCAGGAACTTTCAAAGCCTGTAAATTCTCCAATTACAGGTAAGCCTTACAAGGATGAGCCACAGGGAGAAAATAAAACGGGTCGTGCATCTGATGAATACAGAAAGGCTATGCTTAATGCTCTCCGTAGCAATTTCAGACAGGTTTCCAATGAGTTACAGGAAGGTGTAGACGCAGATGGAGGTTATCTTGTGCCTGTGGAATATGACCGTAGGCTGATTGATGTTCTTGAGGAAGAGAACATTATGCGTGGTCTTGCGACAAAGATTACCACATCCGGGGAGCATAAGATTAACATTGCTGCAACCAAGCCTGCAGCAGCATGGATTGAAGAGGGAAAAGCACTGACGTTTGGAAATGCTACATTCGACCAGATGATTTTGGATGCATATAAACTTCATGTGGCAATCAAGGTTACAGAAGAACTTTTGTATGATTCTGCGTTCCCACTTGAGAATTACATCATCACTGAGTTTGGTAAGGCACTTGCTAATGCCGAGGAGGATGCATTCCTTAATGGTGACGGAAGGGGTAAGCCTACGGGTATCTTCCATGAAACAGATGGTGGTCAGCTTGCAGGTACACTTACGGCAGCGCTTAAGTCAGATGACCTTTTCGACCTTGTTTATGGTTTGAAGAGACCATATCGTAAGAACGCATCGTTTATCATGAATGATGCTACATTGGCACAGCTTCGTAAGTTAAAGGATAATAACGGAGCCTATATCTGGCAGCCTTCATACCAGGCGGGAGAGCCGGACAGGATTCTTGGATATAAAGTCCATACTTCTGCTTATGCACCTACGGATGCGATTTCCTTCGGTGATTATAAGTATTATAACATCGGAGACAGAGGAGCCCGTTCCTTCAAACAGTTGAATGAACTTTTTGCAGGCAACGGAATGATTGGTATGGTGGCTAAGGAACGTGTGGATGGAAAGTTAATCCTTCCTGAAGCAGTGCAGGTACTTAAGCTTAAGTCTGATGTACAGCCAACAAAGGCATAGTAAGGAAAGGGCAGAGTGACGATGGTTGCTCTGCCCGGATGATTGGAGGTGCGACAAAATGATTTCACTTGATGAAATGAAAAATTATCTGCGTATAGATTTTGACGATGATGATGCACTTCTGAAAAACCTGATAATTTCCTCAGAGCGTTTGTGTATGGATATTGCAAGAATAAGGAGTAAGGCAATATTTGAGAAAAAGGAAAATGCCAAGATAGCAGTTATGTATGCAGTGGCATATCAGTATGAGCATCGTGAGGATTGCGACCACCATGCACTTACACTGTCACTGCGTTCACTGCTTTCCGGTATAAGAAAGGCGGGATTCTGATGGAAGTTGCAATGCTGAATGTAAAAATAACTTTTCAGAAGAATGAGGTCATCATAGATGCCATAGGAAATCATAAAAACCAGTGGTCAGATTTTTATTCGTGTTACGCCACAGTCAGCGGAGAAAATGGTTCTGAAAAGAATGTGGCAGCTAACACATATTACGATTCTGACATAGCATTTACGATAAGGTACTGTAAGGCACTGGATAATGTAGACAGCACAAAATTTCGTATTCTGTTCAAAGGGGAATTCTATGATATTAAATTCATAGATCACATGAATTATAAACATAAATGTCTGAAATTCAGATGCAGGAAAGTGAGGCGGTAGTATGGCAAATGTACAGATTGATGATTTGGCAACAGAAATCATGAACGGGCTGATGGAATATAAAGACCTTGTGACTTCTGATATGAAAGTGGCTGTAAGAAAAGCGGGACAATCAGTAAAAAAGGATATCCGGGCAAATGCTCCAAAGAAAACGGGAGCCTACTCGAAGAGTTGGAAAGTCAGTACAACGAAAGAGACATCAGAATCTTTGGAACTTACAATACACTCACCAAAGAAATATCAGCTTGCACATCTGCTTGAAAAAGGTCATGCAAAAAGGGGCGGGGGAAGGACAAGGGCAGTCCCTCATATCGCACCAGCAGAAGAAAATGCTGTCAAACAGTTAAAGTCTGATATTAGGAATGCAATTGGAGGTTCATGATGGAAGAACTGGTAAAAATCATGGAAGAAATAGGTATTCCCTTTGCATATGACCATTTTGCTGAGGGAGAAAGTCCAGACCCACCTTTTATGTGTTACCTGTTACCGGGAAGTGATAATTTTGCAGCCGATGGAAGGGTTTATTACAAAATAAGTGAGGTCAGGATAGAGCTGTATACGGATTATAAAGATATTGTTTTGGAAGAAAAAGTGACGGGTGTACTTGATTGTCATGGTATTTTTTATGAACAGTCCGAGGTGTGGATTGAAGAAGAAAAATTGTATGAAGTAACCTTTGAATTTTCAATGCCAATATGATGAAGGAGGAAACAGATATGGGCAATAAAAAGAATAAAGTCAAATTTAATATCTGCAACGTGCATTATGCACAGATTACGGTTGCAGAGGAAGGTACGGTCAGTTTTGGAACACCCGTACCAATGCCGGGTGCGGTATCCATCAGTTTGGGCCCTACGGGAGAGCCGGAGTCCTTTTATGCAGATGGTATAGAGTATTATGTAATCAATAACAATCAGGGATATGACGGAGACCTTGAACTTGCGATGATTCCTGAGACATTCCGTACTGATATTCTGAAAGAGGAACAGGATGCCAATAAGGTTCTGGTAGAGAACGCAAACTCAGAGACAGGCAGCTTTGCACTTTTATTTGAGTTTGATGGTGATATCAGAAAAATCCGTCATGTGCTTTATAACTGTACGGCATCCCGTCCAACAATTGAATCAAAGACCAATGAGGACGAAAAAGAAGTGCAGACAGAAACACTGACCATCAAGGCAAGACCGATGGCAGACGGATATGTTAAAGCAAAGACGGGTGATTCCACTACGGATTCGGTTTATAACAACTGGTATCAGAGTGTTTATATGCCGACAGCAGAGCCGGTACCCACAGTGGTGGAAACACAGTCAGCTGTAACAGTGAAATCAACAAAAAGCACATCGTAGGGAGGAAATGACACATGGGAATCAGAAGAAACATTGAGATTGACGGACAGATGGTAGCATTTAAAGCAAGTGCTGCCATTCCGAGAATCTACCGATTAAAATTTCAGAGAGATATTTATAAGGATTTGGCTGCACTTGAGAAAAGTATAGGAAATGGGGATGAAGAAAATTCCAACCTTGACCTGTTTAGCCTTGAGATGTTTGAAAATATAGCATTTATCATGGCGAAACACGCAGACGCATCCATTCCTGACAGCCCGGAGGAATGGCTTGATAACTTTAATACATTTTCTATTTACCAGGTACTTCCTCAGCTCATCGAACTTTGGGGACTGAATGTAAAGACGGATGTGGAGTCTAAAAAAAACTTCGTCCTACAGAGCGTGAAATGACAACTCCGTTGTTCTTGCTTAGGTGTGTGCAGTTAGGTTTATCGATGGCAGACTTGGAACTGCTGTCGATAGGTCTTATCAATGATATGTATGCAGAGAGTAGAAACGATGACTGCAAATATGCGGAACTTGCAACACAGGATGACTTCGACAGATTCTGATTGAGGATACAGCCTTTTTATGGTATACTTATCTGCAGAAAAAGGCTGAGGTATTCTCAGCTACAAATCGGAATTTGATGGAGGTTTTATGAAAGGAAAAGAGCACTTACCATTACTTGGTGTTGGACCTATTATTGTCGCAGGGCAAGTCATTATTACAGTAATAGGAATCGTAATATCATACTGCGGATATTTAGACTTTGGAAGAATTGAATTATTGAATATCCCATTAAAGCTCATTGGGTTTGGATTGATATGCTTTGGTATATATTTGAATTACAGCGCAAAACGTAATTCAAAATTGTTTGAAATGGTGACTGAAAATAAGCTTATAACAA